>JACWAC010000058.1 GCA_014874235.1 Thermoplasmatales archaeon | reverse complement strand
AGATTATCCCTTATTAGTGACTCTGGGGGTTCTCTTCCGTGCAGGATGTCCTTCAGGTAATCCCTCATCCCTTCACCCCTTTCAGGAAATCCATAATACATCAGGACTACTGCCTTACCTGTCATAGTTTTGTACCTCTTTGGCCACCAAAGCCAGTTTCCTCCAGTCCGTCCAAGGCAGGACCCCATGCCCAAGGTTGAAAATGTGTCCTCTGAATCCCTTCCCTCCTCCCATAATTCTTGCAGTCTCGTCCTTCAAGAATTGGTCGCTATTCCCCAAGAGATTTGGATCCATGTTCCCCTGAACTATGCATTCGGAGCATAAGCTCTTGAATTTCGTCAAATCCATTCGCCAGTCAATAGAGAAGACGTCTGGTCTGAGATCTAGCAGCATTGAATAGAGGTGAGAAGCTCCTTCGCTGAAGAAGATGACTGGTTTCCCGAGGTCCTTTATCTTCTCAACAAAATACGACTCATTCTTCTTCAGGTACTTATCGTAAAAAGTTTCTGACACTCCCCCCAGCCAGCTGTCGAAGACCTGTATTACGTCAGCTCCAGAATTGGCTTGCAGACGTGCAAATTCTACAATTTGCTCAGTCATATCTCCAAGTATACTCTCATCTCCAGATGAGAGAATTGCCTTAGTCTTATGATAACCGTTCTTTCCGCTATCGTAGAGGTAGGAGAGAGTAGTGAAGGGTCCACCAACCACACCAATTATCGTCTTGTCAGAATGTTCTTCTGAAACATTGATCATTCCCTTTGAGAGAGAGGAATAATAATCGAAGTCACTATTCCTCCCACTCGTAATTGAGATTCCATTTTCGTATGAAACCTGATAATCCAACTTCGTAAAAGGTAACAGAATGTCCGTAAAAACAACTAACGCATCTACTTCAAGATATTTCAGAGGAAGCGATGTTATTTTGGATATGGCCAGAGGGTCTCTTAACAAATCAGTGAATGTTTTGCCTTCCCTCAGAGATTTATATTCTGGCAGGTATCTCCCAGCTTGTCTCATGAACCAGACCGCATTATCATCCAGTTCTCCTTTCGCTATCTGCAGAATCTTCTTGCTCACTGCGCTTTAATCGAGAATTAGTATTTATTTTTTCAATGCTTCAATTCATCAACGGCAAGGTTTTCTACCGCGTCGAGCGGAACGACAGAATCTGAAGCAATCAAGCGGTGCTTTTCCGTCATGGGTTGAAATACTCCATATAAACTGTCCAAGGGTGCTGAGCAGAACTATCTTCAAGAAACAGTTCTGTTCAAGAAGTAACGTTTTTCTTATATAGACTTCATTACTACACCAGTAGTGAATCCCCGTCCGATCGATTACAATTCCAAGCCCATACTGATTTTCTGGGAAACCACTAAAGCGTGCGACCTTGCGTGCAAACACTGCAGGGCATCCGCACTGGTAGATGCCTTGCCAGACGAAATGAACTTGGACGAGTCCCTTTCATTTGTTGAACAAATTAGGGGGTTTGAGTCTCCTTACCCTGTCCTAATACTGACCGGTGGGGATATAATGAAGAAGAGTGGACTTGAAGAAATCTTGAAGAGAACGAAAGAACTTGGAATTCCAACTTCAATGTCTCCGAGCGCAACACCGCTCCTAGATGAGAAAGCGTTTGGCTTAATGAAGAAGTACGGAGTCAAATCACTATCGCTCAGCTTGGACGGAGCATCATCCGATAGTCACGATTGGTTGAGGGGATACATCGGAACTTTCGACAAGACTCTCGACTTGGCGAGAAGGATAATCTCCGAAGGGTTCACCCTCCAGATAAACACGACAGTATTTAAGAGAAACGTTTACGAGCTACCACAACTCCTGAAAATTCTGCTCGATACCAAAGTCAAGACCTGGGAGGTATTCTCCCTGATAAAGACGGGTAGAGGCATCGACAGGGAGGATCTCGAAACCGAAGCATACGAGGACGTGTTTAATTATCTGGAATTCGCGTCAAGGTATGGGATCTCTATCAGAACAGTCGAGGCACCTTTCTTCAGGAGAATTCTGCTGGAGAGGGAGAGGAGTGAGTACAGGGGTGGCAGTCTTTACGCAAAATTGGTGGAAGACACGATAGGTCTTCTCGGAAAACCAGGAGACAGATCCAAGGGACACACCAGTCAGACCAGAGATGGTAAGGGCATAATTTTCGTTGCTCATAACGGTGACGTTAATCCATCTGGATTCCTTCCAATCAGGCTAGGTAGTGTGAAGGAAAAGACGATTGTAGATATATACAGAAACAGCGAGACTCTGATCAAGTTGCGAGACTCCCGGAACTTCAAAGGAAGATGCGGAGCCTGCGAGTATTCCGATGTATGTGGCGGCTCCAGATCCAGGGCATACAGTTATTTCGGAGACATCTTCCAGGAAGACCCGCGTTGCGTTTATGTACCGAAAAGCGTGAAAGCTTTGAATAGCGCTACGTAATCTGGCATTGTTATGTCTGATCTATTATTTGATGCAGTTTTGTTCATTCACATAATATGCGCTGTTTTTCTAGTAGGTTCTTCAATTTTTGTTTGGGTGATCGTGTGGCCTGCTAGCAGTGAAGCGATGCCGGATGAAAAGCAGAGAACAAGATTCATGTCTTTCATGGGCAAGAGGTACGCCTTCTGGACAAACATCTCTATAGTCCTGCTGACAGTTACAGGCATTCTTTTGGTTTATCTCTATCACCCCTCCTACTTCACGAATTTTTCAAGTGCTATAAATACTCAGTGGGGGTACGTCCTGACGGTGAAGATCGTGGCAGTGGCACTGATGTATGGATTGCTCTACGGAAACAACCTGTGGCATGGAAAGAAATTTCCAAAGCTAGCTGAAGCGGGGAAGTTTGACGAGCTCAAAAGGCTCAGACGATTATCACACCTGTTTTCATTCATCACCGTCGGACTGATGGTCGTGATAATATTGATAGCCCAGTTACTCGCCGGGGTGTTCTTCTGACCAGGAGCCAAGAGCTATTCGAAAGGGCATCAAAGATATTCCCCAAGGGGGTGAACAGTCCGGTAAGATTCTATCCACCCTATCCCAGATTCATGAAGAGAGGCAAGGGTTCCAGAATATGGGATGTCGACGAGAAGGAGTACTTAGATTTCTTGTTGGCCTACGGTCCTCTGATACTCGGCCATTCCCCAGAAAGAGTGGTTAAGCGGGTAGCGGAAACAATCGAAATGGGAACACTATTCGGAGCGCCAACCGAACAAGAAGTCCAGTTCGGGGAATTGCTTTCCAGGTCTTCTTCCCTTGATATGATCAGGTTAGTCAATACAGGTACAGAAGCTACCATGCATGCAATAAGACTTGCAAAACACTTCACGAATCGCAAGAAGGTTCTCAAGATCAATGGAGGATATCACGGCACGCATACATTCAACTTCACGTCAGATATTACCGAGTCGGTCGAGTTTAACTCAATTGATGCCATTAAAAAAATTCTCTCCGGCAAGGAGTTCGCGTGTTTAATAATAGAACCAGTTATGGGAAACATAGGTGTCATAAATCCCGAACCAGGATACCTCGAGGAGGTGAGGGAAGTGACAGAAGAGACGGGAACACTGATGATTGTGGATGAGGTCATAACTGGATATCGGACCGGGTTCTTCCCGTTCTACGCTCGGAAGAAGCTAGCACCTGATCTGGTCACGTTTGCCAAGATTGTCGGTGGAGGACTGCCGCTGGCGGTCTACGGGGGCAGGGAAGAGATCATGAAAGAGGTGCGACCATCTGGAACGTTCCCACAGGCAGGAACTTATTCAGGAAATCCTGTATCGGCCGCAGCGGGCCTCGAGACTCTTAAGATACTCTCAGAAAAGGATTATTCTCATCTGAAGGACTTAACGGACCTTGCAGTAAAACTCCTTTCGGAATCCGGCCTAACAGTGAACTCTCAGACTGGAATGCTATCAGTGTTCTTCACGGAAGGACCCGTAAGGAACGCCTCAGACGCCCAGAGAACACGAAAAGAACTGTATTTCAGTTTGTTTGAAAGAGCGTTGAGAAGCGGGATATACATTGCACCATCCTTCGACGAAACTATTTTTATCAGCTTTGCACATAACAATGAAGAAGTCGAAAAGGCATTCCAATTCATATCAGAGGAAGCGAGAAAAATATGGAAGGGATCCTGAATATTGCAACAAGGGGATCAAGATTAGCCCTCATACAATATGAAATAATATCCAAAGAACTGGAAATCCACGGTGTGAAGAGCGAGCCGGTTGTGGTCAAGCCTTTCGGGGAACGGGACACGAAATCACCTCTCTACGAAATGAAAGAGCAGGGTGTTTTTGTCAGGGCACTCAATGATCAGGTCTTGGAAGGGAGAGTGGAAGCAGCTGTGCACTCGGCCAAAGACATACCTAATGAAATAGATCCAAGTCTTAACATCAGTTATTTTTCTAGGAGAGCTGATCCGAGGGACTATTTTGTTTCCAGGGCGTCAATCGATGATTTCAAGGGTACTGTAGGCTCAAGCTCCATGAGGAGGAAAGTGTTCCTCGGCCTCTACAGCAAAGGAATGAGATTTGAGAATATTCGGGGAAATGTCGATACAAGGGTCATGAAGTGGGAAAAAGGAGATTTCGACTCAATAGTTGTTGCAAAAGCAGCCCTTGATCGTCTGGGACTATCTCCTCCAGGGCAGGCAATCAGCGAGACCATATGTCCTCCAGATCCTAATCAGGGGTTTATCGCGGTCGTGACGAAACGGGGTAGCAAGATCGAAAACATTTTCAAGAAGATTCAGGACCAGGAATCACTCTGGGAGGCCTCAAGGGAAAGAGACTTGATGGTAAGGCTGCAAATGGGCTGCAATACTGCGGCCAGCATAAGGGCAGTATACTCCAATAAAGTGGTCAAATTTGCTTATGCAAACGAAGAAAGAAGATTCGATTTCTCCTTCAATGGGGAGATACAGGAGTCAAGCATTAGAAAATTGAGGGATATCATTGACTCATAAGGTCGCCTATGCAGGTGCACCCCTGGAGTTTGAAACGAAGGGGGTCGTGCAGATCCCAGTTCTCGAGATAGTTTATCAGGATCTGTCTGGAGTGAAGAGCATCGAGGGGGCCGTGGTCTTCACGTCAAAGAGAGGGATTCTGTCACTGAAAAAGTCCAACGTAGCCATAGACAGCAACAGGATCTACTGCATCGGCGCGCAAACTTCTGATTACTTGGCGAATCTGTATTCCCTGCAGTGCAGGGTGCCCAAGATTCAAAACTCCGAAGGGTTGGCCGAGCTGTTGATCGGTTCGGAATCAGTCATTTCACTCATAGCAAGTGACCAGATCTCAAAAACATTCCTGGACAAAATGAAGGCAAACCGGATAGACGTTAATCACGTTGTGGCCTACAAGGCAGAGGAGAACAGGGACGCTGATTACCAGCAGTTGCAGGACGTGAACAGAATTCTATTCGGGTCATCAAGGTCATTTGAGATTCTCTACAGGAATGCGGAGAGATTCCTGAAAGGAAGGGAGCTGTATGCGATAGGTCAGCCGACTGAGGCTACTATGAACTCACTTGGCTATAGCGCTAAGGAGTGCTTTAGAACGCCAGACATTAGATCGATCTTGATGAGTCTGACCACGAAAAGGTAAATACACCGTCTACGTTTCGGATTTAGGTGCGATGAATTGGAGAAAGGAGGTATATTCCTTATCAAAGTCACATATGGCGACTTAGGCACGCTTTATTTTTCGACCATAAAGGACTTTCAGCTCGACGAAGTCTATGATTACATAAAGAAGAACGAACGTATTCAAGAAGCTCTCGTTTTATGGACTTGCAACAGGTTCGAGATATACTTTTATCCCGGAGACAGGGAAACGGTAGAATTCATTGAAGATTACGTCAACAGTAAGTCCCTAAAGCACAGCGTGGCACACGGTCTTGACGCGATAAAGCACTTGTTCCTTGTCGTCGCCGGACTGGATTCAATGGTGATAGGAGAGAACGAGATCCTTGGGCAGGTCAAGGAGGCGTGGGAAATCTCAAAACAAAAGGGATTCTCCGGTACCAACCTGAACGAACTAGTCAAGAAGTCGCTCGAAGTGGGCAGGAAGGCAAGACGAGAGAACGGCAACGGAAACGGTCAACGCGTCAGAAGTGTCGCGGGTGAAGCTCTGGACGAGATTGGCATAATGCCCGGTCAGAAAGTTCTCGTTGTTGGCGCAGGGGATCTAGGTACACAGGTATCCAGTTTCCTTTCGAGACGGGGAATTCATTTTTCGGTCAGCAACAGGTCGGCGGAGAGAGCGAGGGAAATATCCAAGGCATTCGGAGCTACCATCGAGGACTTCGATAAGAAGAAATGGAAGTCCTATGATGTGATCGTGACTGCAACTAAGTCTTCAGACGTCATATTGCAGAGGAAGGACGTCCTGCATTCAAATGTCAAGACAATTCTAGACCTGGGAGCCCCACCGAATGTGTCTACAGAAATGCCCAGCAGTGTCAAGCTGGTGAATATGGAATCGCTTTCAAAGAAACTGACCGCAAAAAGAGACAAGAAGAACGACTATGCAACCAAGAGTCTGAAAACAGTCAATCAGGAGTTCGACAAATTCTCTCAGAAGCTGATGAATGTTGACAGGGAGGAACTCCTGAAAATGATATTCGAATATTCAAACAGGGTCATTGAAGAGGAAATGAAGTATTTTGAAAGAAAAGCCTACGGGACGGATAAGACGGGCCAGATAAGGAAGGGCCTAGAGTCCGCCAGGAACAAGTTACTCGGGTTCGTCATCAATGGTATAAAGAATGCGAAGGACATAAGATCTTCAGAAACGGTCACAAACATGGAGATGATTTTGAACGAAAACTTTTCCAGATATGAGACTAAGAAGGTTAAGAAGATCACCAGAGATTAGGGATCTTTTCGCGGAAACCAAGATAAGATCAAACAGACTGATAATGCCGATGTTCGTAGATGAAAATCTCTCCGAGCCGGAGGAAATCAAGAACATGCCGGACATTTACAGGTTCCCTCTGGCCGACTTGGTGGAGAAGGCGAGGAAGTATGAGGACCTGGGCATTAAATCAATTTTGCTGTTTGGTGTGCCAAAAAACAAGGATTCCACCGGTTCTTCATC
>JACWAC010000218.1 GCA_014874235.1 Thermoplasmatales archaeon | reverse complement strand
CCCGTCCAGAGTCTGAATGAATTGGCGCCTTGGTTAACAAGCATTTGCAATCCATCGACAGTCTTGCAACCCGACTTCTTTGCCTCCCGTATGAGGTCAGTCTCCCTGTCTTTATATACTGCGTCAAAAACGACCAGGTCACTTCTCAATAACTCAGCAGGAATTGGGGTGGAATCAGATCTCATGCCTATCGGTGTACAGTTACAGACTAAGTCCGCATCCTTAATTTCCGTAGATAGGCTCCCTCCCAACATATCATCTCTTCCCAAAACGGCTGTTTTCATTCCCGCAGCTTCCAGTCCAAAACCGACTGCTCTTCCTGTACCTCCCCTACCCAGGATCACTGCCTTCTTCCCTTTCAGGTCATACATTACGCCCTTTATGGCTTCTAAAGCACCGATACCGTCGGTATTGTAGCCGATGAGTTTTCCTTCTCTTACTGCCACAGTATTAACTGCCCTAATCTTCTCTGCAGTTACGTCTATCTGGTCAATGAATTCGATCACACTTTGCTTGTGAGGCATAGTTACGTTGAACCCCTTAACGTTGAGTTCTTGAAGAGAAGATATCGCCCGTTCAAGTTCATCGGGCCTAACGAGTACGGTTGTATATACAGCACCAATATTCGACTCCAAGAAAGCGGAATTCTGCATTACCGGGGACAGAGAGTGAGTCACTGGATCTCCAATCAGACAGTAGAAATCCTTGTTGACAATCATGAGAGCACCCTTATCATTTTCTTCAGTTTCTTCACTTCTATTTGTCCGTCGGCAGTTTCCATCCCTTCCGTCAGTGCAGCGTATGTGAATGGGGAGCCAAGAATGGGAGCCACCGCTCTGGTAATCTTACCTTTTTCTCCCATTCCAATAACAATCAAGTTTTTCTCATGACCCAGAAGCCCGAGCAATCTTGCACTGTCCGAGTAAGAGTTAGTCTTGCACGCAATTTTTACGAGGTGTGCACCCTGATCTCGGCATCGTTTCACTACATTTTTCAAATCCGGATCCGAGGGGGTGGTTGAATAGTTGTGATAGGACAGTATCACCTTACAGCCGACTTCTCTTGCTTTCTTGATGATCATGTCTCGGTAGCCCTTAGTCGAATCTACTTCTAGATCAACATAGGAAGCGCCACTCTCTATCGCAGCGATCAGGAATTCTGCCCTATCCGAATCCTTCAGTGACCCCTTCCTACAAGTCGCAATGAGGTTCGTTGCGGAGGAAAATATTTCACCCACTTCCTCCTTCGAGACTTTCATGCTGTCAATCCTTATTTCGGCCATCTTCACTGCACCGATCGCCCGAATAGTTTCTGCGGCTGAAAGTCCAGCTATGCTAACGCATATCTTATTCTGGGCCCCCTCCATCAAACACACACCTCTCGCAGAACACCCTTCAATTCTTCTTTCCGTATTTTGAGAATCGTTGCGTCACCGATTCTGGACAAGAGAATCATGTTTATCGAGTCGCCGGCACTCTTCTTGTCGACAGCAATCGCCTGTAACAGCTCTTCTCTATCCACATTGACCTCCGTTGGCAATCCAATATTCTTGAGGAGCGTCTCTATTCTATCCAGATCTCTTTCCGAGAGGA
>JACWAC010000217.1 GCA_014874235.1 Thermoplasmatales archaeon | reverse complement strand
ACAGTAACCAACCAGATAAGCCTGAAAACCAACAGGAGGAGCGGAAAGAACCTCATCAAATTTTTCAACAAATTTTTCCCCTCAATGATGGAATACGAATCCATGGAAGGCTTTTCAGAACACGAGGGGGGCGCCTTCTTTTATATAGAAGATGAAAAAGTTCAGTCAGTTGCGGAGTTAATAAAGAAGAAGATAAGAGAAGGAGAACTTCCCGGTAAGATCGCAGTGCTGAGCCGTACATCTATAGATTTCTTCAACCTGAAAAGGAGCCTCAAGCGGGAAGGAATTGGGTGTGTTCTTATTTCAGGCGAATCCATCCTTAAATCACAGGAGGGGTTGGATATCCTTTCCCTGATAAGATATCTGGCGGATCCTGGAGATCGGGTTGCCCAAGTATCGCTCCTTCTTTCGCCTATGTTTGGAATGACCGTTACGGACCTCGTGAGAGCGAAAGACAGATTTGGGGAGATACTGGATACAAAACTGGGGAGGTACAGGGATGAGTTGGGAACGGAACGTATTGATTTCTTGCTCAACGAGATTCTGTTGAAAGAGGGGTACATCTCAAACCAGCTCGGGGAAAAGGAAGGGCAAGACAGGGTGAGCAGGATCAGCAGGATCCTTGAGCTTATTTCATCGTACGTGGCAGGCTATGGAGGCAATGCATACGCAGTGGCGGAATGGTTGCGTAACGCAAGCGAGAGCAAGGAGAGTGGCCCCATTGAGGACCTCCTCGAAGATCAGTCGAGGGTCAAGATAATGACTATTCACCAAGCAAAAGGTCTCGAATTCAACACAGTGATAATCTATGATTTGAGACCCGGGATTGACAGAGAGAAATATTACTCAGATGAGTATTCAGGACTGGTTGCAAAAAGGGACAAGAACTTCATAACATCTCCAAGCAGAAAGATCATCGGGAAGAGCGAAAAACACAGCTTTTCGCTAAACGAAGAATCGAGGATACTCTACGTTGCCTTCACTAGGGCGAAGAACGATCTGCACGTCATTCTTTCTGAGAAAGATCTAAAGGATGAAAGATCCGCCAAGAAGGGGGATGATTTAATTTCCCTCTTCCAGAAGACCGTAGGTCTCTGGAAGGAAAGCGGATCGAAGGAGAGAAATGATGCAATAACAATGATGTCTATGATCCCATCCACAGTTCCGAAGACTGAGCCGCTAGAGAACATCGAGACGAAGCAGATATCCAGTGAGATCAGGAAGGTGGAGAGCGTGAGAATAAGCACCCAAAGTGATGATGATAACGAACAGGCAATTTTACAATTTCTCAGAGACAGGGATGACAAAATAAGTGAGTTCAGAATTATTTCGAATGGGTCCAGAGTGACACTCTCGGAGAAAGGAACTAAGATTTACGAAGATAATCCTCAACCTAACAGTTATTATGCAAGAAACGGAAAGATTGAATTCGTTCTGTAGAAGCCGTGTGCCGGTGTAAAGATGATCACAATCTGAGCATCCGATCTCGCACCGTTTTCAGGAATGAAATCCCGTTGGTAAGGAGATCGGGTAATTGAGAGAGATTTTATATATTCATTGAATTAAGCTTAGCTCCGGTAGTGTAGACCGGCCAAGCATATGGGGCTCTCAATC
>JACWAC010000216.1 GCA_014874235.1 Thermoplasmatales archaeon | reverse complement strand
ACTTTCTCTAATCCCACATTTAGGATGTTTATCGCTGCATTCACATCTCTGTTAATGGTCAGACCGCAACTGTTGCATTTATACGTCCTGTCCGATAAAGTCAGGTCATCCTTTCTGTTGCCACATCCTGAGCATTTCTGCGACGTGTATTTGGGATTGACCAGCACCACTGTTGCACCGGCACTTTCAGCCTTGTACACTGTATACTGGACAATTTGGCCCCATGACGCATCCTCTATGCTCTTTGCGAAATGGTGGTTCCTCACCATACCTGCAATGGCCAAGTCTTCGAAAGCGATGAAATCATGATTCAACGCAAGGTAGTTCGAGACTTTATGCGAGAAATCACCCCTCTGCCTCCTGATTTTCCTGTGAAGTTTCGCAACCCTCCTCTTTGCCTTTATCCTCTTCCCTGACCCCTTTTTCTTTCTTGAGAGTTGTTTCTGTGATCTTTTCAACTTCTTTTCGGAATTCCTCAGGTATTGAGGATGGTCTATCTGTAATCCCTCGCTCGTAGTCACGATGGATTTCAGCCCCATGTCTATGCCAATAGGTTTGAGTGGCTCTCGTGGAAGACCTTGCGGAGATACGGTCACTTTATGATCGGTATCATCCATGACAGCAACCGTCACAAACCAGTCTCCAACCCTGTCATGCCTTATTGTCAGTGTTTTGATTTTCCCCGTGATGGGTCGATGCATGAACATTCTCAATTCACCTATCTTCGAAAACCACACATGACCATTGTCCATTATCTTGAACCCTGATTGTGGATATGTGATGGAACGGTATCTGTCGCACGACTTGAATCTCGGAAAGCCCGCCTTTATATTCCTTCCGTTTTTCTTCTCCCTTTCCCTCCTGTAGAAGTTGCTATATGCCCTGTCCAGTCTTCTTGCAACATCCTGAAGCACCTGTGAGTGGATGCTACGGTATTCCGGCAGTGTTTTTTTTATTTCAGGAATCTCATTCTGCTGGGAGTTGTAATTTACCTTATTTCCGGATCTGTGTGCATAGATGCGTTGCTGGAGCATTGCGTTATACATTTCACGGCAGAGGTCCGCCTGCCGGTTGAGCTCCCTTTCCTGCTTCCCGGATGGATACAGCTTGAATTTATACGTTCTCATGACGCTTAACCCCCTGGGAATCCACGTATCTCTTCAGGACATCAAGCGTAACCTGACCCGAAGTTGCAAGGAAGTATGAAGGTGACCAGAACTTTCCTTTCCATAGATCCTTCCTTACCTCAGGGAATCTACGCTGTATCTCCCTTGATGTTATGGTCTTGATCCCGTTGATGAATTGCGGTATGTTGAGTGTGGGTGTGGATCTGAAAAGCATGTGGAAGTGGTCTTTATCACATTCTATGTTTAATATAGTGACGTTGAATGTATCGGCAATTTCCCCTGTCTTCATCTTCAGGAAATCTACGATGGCGTCGTTTGTAAATACCTTCTTTCGATATTTTACGACCTGGATAAAGTGATAGTATAATGAGTACGCGGAATGTGCACCTTTATCCAACTCGTGTGCCATAGTTTGATTATTATTCACGTAACTATAAACGTTTCGCTCACTTTCATCCCCCATCTTACGAAAGGGGAATTCTCGTTCGCAAGTGTTAAA
>JACWAC010000215.1 GCA_014874235.1 Thermoplasmatales archaeon | reverse complement strand
GAGGATCTCGCTGGAATGATCAAGGAGTTCGAGGCATTCCTACCGACGGACAGGTTAGAGATACGGAAGTTAGACGACGGAGTCGACCTCCTAATGATAGGGAGTGGTTATAGCCTTGCAGCTTCAATGGTGACAGCTGAAGGAGCGAAGTGCTTCCTAAAGGAGTATGGTTACAACAATTTTGAGCAACAGATTGCGGAAGGTTTTGTGAGAATAAAAGGGAAACCATAGCACATTCAAAATTGGCCAAGAGATAGCAACGTAATATTGGTTGCACTGCCTAAGGTCTAACACATCTTGAATGCGCAATTGAGGACTGAAATTTCAAGATGTCATGTGCAAAAACGTGCAAAGTTGTGCTCATATATCACCATTAGATTAATATAGACGACTTAGATGCAAACTCAGATGATAGGTAGTCCAACTGACTGGATAATACTGATCGTAGTTGTTCTGCTCGTACTGGGCGGATCAAAGAAGATACCTGAGATCGCAAGAGCAATGGGTCGGTCAATGGGCGAATTCAGAAAAGGGAGAATGGAAGTTGAAAGAGAAATCAATGAGGCAGTAAAAACGGAAAACTCCACTCCTGCACCACAGAAGTAACCTCGATACTACAATATATCAACTTTTTCTAGGGTAACGTTAGCTCTGATTGTGAAACGGCAAGTTCAATCTATTTCTCATTTGCACCCTTCACACCAGAGATAGAAGTCCAGAAAATCTATCTCCTCTTGGAGCAGTATTCGTTCAAAATCTGGAAACTTCTTTCTTCGAACTCTTTGATAGCTTATATTCTGCAGCTGTTTTGTCCTCTCAAATACTTCCTGCATCATTCCCTCCTTGCCTGTTTCTATCCCTCTGATTTTCAGGATTCCCTCTCGTGAACCAATTCTCTCCGGTATCGTTGTGCTTCCGAGAAGAACTATAGGCTCCTCTTTGTCCAGAACCACCTTGGAATTTTCGGAATAGAAAACTTCATCTCCCAAGAGGGCGAGGGCAAGACCGTTGTTCGTTACGGTGCCATTGACGGCGGAAAATATTGGCTTTTCTAGAGCCATCCAGAATAGGACTAGGCTCTGTATCCGCTTATAAAAATCTCGTAAGTCTGCATACATCTTGGTTTCTGGCACCTTGATACCCCGTGAAAAGATGTAATTCGATCCTGTCACCACCACAGACGAGACCTTTTCGTCCAGTGAAGCTATGGAAAAGACCTGGATCAGTTCTTCGAGGAGCGGGTTGTCAATGTAACCTGGAGCGAGCAGAGTTATTACTCCCACAGATTCCTCCCTCCAGAAGGATATCCTGCTGAAGCCCTCAACAGATGGTGCCGAAGATTTGTGAGTCATCCCTGATAACCTCTTGTAAACTTTTCAACCTATACCTTTAACAACTAAACCTTTTTTGTTGAATTCGCTTTAAGACAGAGTGGGTTTTTCTTCCGTCCGAATCTTCTTATTGAGTACCCATCTGGCCAATAGGGCGCCCGAAAAATACAGGCCGATAATGACCACGGCAATCGTTGTCTCCATTATTCCACCAGTTGCACCCGGGGAAATCAGAAGGGCAATAAAGAATGCACCTATTATGGCATACCTCCAGTTCTTCAGCCAGGTCGAAGGTGGG
>JACWAC010000057.1 GCA_014874235.1 Thermoplasmatales archaeon | reverse complement strand
TCAAATCAAGTCTCATTCATTTAATTTCTCCCCGAAAATATTCGATGACGAAAAAATGTACTGAACTCACAAAAGATTCTATTTGCCCTCCGGAATTCCTTCCCTCTTTCTATTCACCATTTCCCTGTATCCCTGGTATAGACTCCCTAGCCCTATTACCCCTACAACTAAGATAACGAGAATGGTCGCGACAGTTACAGAACTCAGGTTTGGAATCGGATTCCCTGTCTTAAATGCAAGTGTGTCTATCATAGGAAAAGCAACTACCGCTAGGCCTATGATCGCGAATGCTATACCTCCCAGATACAGTGTTCTCGCAGCTGTGGATCGACCAACGTACTTTATTTGGTTCGCAGTAAGTTTCTTTACCCTCATGATGTTTGCAAATATTGCTCCTATTATGATCTGCATAATCATGGTCCCCAGTCCGAAGAAACCACCGACCAGGGCGGCATAATAAACGTTTGGCATTTGGGGAGCAAGTATGAAGGTAATTACAGTCGCGAAGGCTCCGAAACCCCACCCGGCGACGAAACCATGGAAAAAAGCCATCCTCGATGGAATGGGTTTGACTATGTCCTCTACCTCCTGCATCGGAACCCTTTCTGCTTTCGTAGTGTGGTGGACGTGCCCCCCAAAAAGTCTGTCGATTGGTATGTGGAGATCCGTCCCCTTCAGCAGGTAGTACCCCACGACGAACATCACAAATCCCACCAGTATATAGATTGGTCCGTCAAGATTGTACTTTTGATAGATAGCTGCCAATCCAAGGAACCCCAGCGTAGAAAGTATTGCCCTCTGAATAGTGAACCCAGCAGAGAAAACGAACCCTGCCTTCATTCCTCCCCGGGTGCTGTAACTTCCTATCGAATAACTGAAAGTGATTGGCCAGGTATGTTCATCCGGAGTAGCCCCGTGCATCAATCCCAATATCAGTGCTATCAACAGGATGAAATATACAGAGAGCCCCGCAGGTGGATTTAAAATAAAAGTCAGATCCACGAGACTCAGTCTCCATCCGGAATTGGCTTACCGTGTGGACAGTATTTTGGATCGCCTATTTTCCTAAGAATCTTTCTTGCGTCCTCTTCGGGAATAATGAAGTCAACTTCTGATGCTTCCTGACACGCCGAATTTTTGGATGCACCGCTCTGGCACAAGAGAGACTCGTACGTTCTGTGGACTAACAGGATGCTCTTTGCTGTTCTTATGCCTGGTTCCGTGAGGGCAATCATCCCGTCCCTGGTTTTGGCAAGTCCCTTTTCTTGAAGTCTCTTTACAATGTTCAGGGCTGACGGGGGCTTGACCCTTAGAAGTGAGGCAATTTCGTGAAGTCTCATTGGGAAACCTAGTTTTGAATCTTCTTCTAGCATAACCAGGCAATCACGTTCACGTTTTGTAACACTATTAGTGTTATTAGACACTCGTTAGTATCATACTAACGTTATTAAACCTTTCCTTACCTCAACGCATAAGCCAGAACTGGAACAATTGACAACGATTGATTTCAGAAAAGAATTAGAGTATGATGGACTTATCCATTCAAATGCCTTCTATGATTCCGAGAAAGATATTCTTTGTAAAAGGAGTGGGAACTCACAGAAGCCAACTGGGCTCTTTCGAGAATGCACTCAGGGATGCAGACATTGCAAAATACAACCTGGTTGAAGTCAGTTCCATATTCCCTCCATATGCAGAGTTGGTCGATAAAGAAGAAGGACTGAAGGAACTCAAGGCTGGACAGATCTTGCACCTGGTTCTAGCCAGGAATAGCTCAAATGAGTTGAACAGACTGATTACAGCTTCGATAGGTTTTGCGATACCAAGAAACAGGACTATGTACGGTTATATAAGTGAACATCACGGTTTTGGAGAAACTCCCGAAGCATCGGGAAAGTTCGCGGAAGAGCTTGCCGCAGAGATGCTTGCAAGTACCATAGGACTTGATTCATACGAACTTGACGAGAACGGGAAATTCAGATTGAATGACGCCATTCTTCTGACCAACAATGTTACAGCCTCATCCACAGTAAAGAAGGTAGAGGAATGGACAACGGTTGTAGCTGCGGCAGTGATGATAACAAGTTGAGGTGGAGAAGTGGCATACGATTTCAACGCAATTGAGGAGAAGTGGCTGAGAAAATGGAAAGAGGAAAGGGCATTCGAGCCAAAACCAACGGGAAAGAAATTCCTTTTAACCGTTCCCTGGCCATATTGTAACGGTGCCCTTCATATCGGCCATGGAAGGACCTACACAGTAGGAGATATAATTGCCAGGTACAAGAGGATGAGAGGTTTTAATGTGCTGTATCCGATGGGTTTTCACATTTCTGGAACGCCGATCCTTGCCTTCAGCAAGAAGATTGAAAACGGTGATGCACAGACAATAAACCTTTACAGGAGCTACCTTGAGTTGTACGGGGACGACCCTACAAGAGTTTCAGAATTCGCAGTACCTTCTAACATTGCATCCTACTTTTCAGAGAGGATCATAAACGACTTCACAAACATGGGTTTTTCAATAGACTGGACGAGAAAGTTCACGTCGGGTGAACCCATCTATAACAAATTTGTTGAATGGCAATTCAGAATATTGCAGGACAAGAAGCTCATCAAGAGGGGTGACTATCCGATACTCTATTCAGCAGAAGAAGGAAACCCGGTTGGTGAGGACGACATACTAGAGGGCGACACGGACAAAGTCTCCATTACCCAGTTCACCGGAGTGTATTTCTATATTGGAAATGAAATCCTACTGGCTTCAACCGTGAGACCTGAGACCCTGGACGGAGTCACGAATATTTTCCTGAATCCAGATGTTCAGTACAGCAGAATAAGAATGAGAGGTCAGACCTTCATTGTAAGCAAGAGAGCTTCTGAGAAACTCAGATTCCAACGGGACGCGGAATTTGTGTCGGATGTGAAAGTTGAAGACTACATTCACAAGATGGCGAGGGAACCACTATACTCGAGGGAGATACCGATACTGCCTGGAAAATTCGTGGACCCCAATATAGGAACGGGAGTTGATTACTCCGTTCCTGCACACTCCATCTGGGATCATGTGGCCCTGTTGGAGATTTCTGAAAGACCAGATTATATTCAGGTCATTGAAAATGACAGTCAGCCTCTGGACATGGAAGTGATAAGAAAGAGATTCGGGATCACGAACCTGGATGACAAGGAGAAGCTGGTTGAAGCTACAAAGTATGTCTATGAACAAGAGTACTACCACGGGAAGATAGTTAGAGGGAAATTCAAGGGTAACATAGTCAAGGATATCAAGGAAAGGATAATCGACGACCTCGTACAGATGGGCATTGCCATTCCTGTCTACGAAACCTCACGAAGGGCCGAAACGAGGGAGGGGAACCCGGTAATTGTTGCTGTAATCAAGAACCAATGGTTCATAGACTACTCAATCGAAGCATGGAAGGATAAGGTCAGAGAACTGATCGGGAGAATGAGCCTTAAACCGGACAATCTGAGGAATCAATTTCTGCAGACCGTCGACTGGATCAAAGAGAGACCATGCGCAAGAAGGAGGGGGCTAGGCACCAGACTGCCTATGGACAACGAATGGATAATAGAGAGCCTAAGTGATTCCACCATCTATACCGTCGTTTACACAATTATTCCCTTCCTCAGAGAGATGAACTTTGACGAAATTGACGACGAAGTATTCAACCACATCTTCTTCGGAAAAGGAGAAATTTCAAGGAAGAGCGAAAGAACCAAGAAAGCGATCGAAGCAGCGAGGAAGGAGTTCCTGTTCTGGTATCCGGTAGATCTGAGGCACACCAGCTATCCGCACATATCAAACCACCTGACTTTTTACTTGTTCAACCACGTAGCCATCTTTCCTCAAAATGAATGGCCGGTTGGGGTGTCTACGGGAGGAATGGTCATATCAGAGGGACAGAAAATGAGCAAGAGTAAAGGCAATGTCTACCCCTTGCTGACTATCAAGAGAAAGTATGGCGCTGACCTTTTCAGAATGTACTTTGCCTCAAACGCAGACGTCTGGTACGATGTGGACTGGAGGACAAGCGAGGTGGAAAACTATTCTAAGAAACTGGAGAGATTCTATTCGCTGCTAGAGGAGGCGAAAGATGTCAATGGCGAACCCGATGGAAGGGACCTGTGGCTTGTTTCCAGGATGATAGATAGAATCGCGAAGGGCTCAAAGAATTTCGACGCGATGAAGGTAAGAGAAGCAACTGTCGATTTGTTCTTTAACGCACTGAACGATATCAGGGATCTGGAAAACTTCTCAGGTAAGGAAAGGACACTCAGAGCTGTCAGAAAATTCGGGAAAGAATGGGCACTCAGCCTGTCACCGGTAATTCCGTTCCTTTCAGAGGAGATTCATTCCATGTATGAGGGAAACGGTTTTGCATCTCTTCAAGCCTACCCAACAATGGAAAACGTCTACAGGCAACAGGAATCAGAATGGAATTTCATTGAATCAATCGTGGAAGATTTCAGGAGCATCACGAAGGTTTCAAACATGAAACCCAGCAGGATGATCATAGGCACAGCCGAATCCTGGAAATGGAAGCTCCTGAATGATTCCAAGTCCAAGGATGTGAAATCGATGATCAAGGAAGCAAGTCCAGAACAGCGGGAATTCCTCGTGACCTTGGTGAAGAAGAAAGACCTGACTCAAAGTGTGGAGAACGAAGAGGAGGTCCTGACGAAGTTCAGGGATGATCTTGCGCGATATCTCAACGTGGAGATAGTAGTCAGCAAGGATGCTGTTTATTCCAGGAAAGCCCTACCTGGTCGACCTGCTATCAGGCTAGAGTGATTTCACTTCTTGAGGAATTTTTCGAGGGTGGCTCTGGCAGCCGGAGTGCCAAGAATTTCGCCGAAAAGACTGGCTTCCATTTCGGAAGAGTACTCTGATCTTCCAAGCAGGGCCTTTATTCTCCTGATACTCTCCGATGATTTTTGGGAAAGGGAACTTGCTAGCTCTTCTGAAAACTTTACCGGATCCTCGTCTAAGAAACTGATCAACCCCAATCTGTGTGCTTCGTCTCCATCCATTACCTTACCTGTGAGGGCAACGTATCTTGCAGTTCCATAACCTGCAATTCTGGCGATCCTTTTCAAACCGCCCCATCCCGGGAACAATCCCAGATTTATTTCAGTCAGGCCAATCTTCGTCTTTGGAGATGCGACTCTCAGATCGCAGCTAAGGGCCAGTTCCAGTCCTCCTCCATATGCACCTCCCTCCACTGCGGCTATGGTTATAACTCCAAAGTTCTCGAGGAAATCCATGAACTCGTTGCCTTCCTTTGAAAATTTCTCCCCCTCGTCTTTGTCCGCAGAATACATTACCGAAAGATCACCGCCGGCCGAGAAGAAACCACCCTCGCCTCTTATCACGACCACGGACTCATTTACGAGTGAATTGAGGGCATCTTTCATCTCCCTAAGAACTTCGGGGGAGAGAGCGTTTTTCTTGTCCGGCCTGTTCAGAACTAGATAGGCTGTCCCATCCCTCTTTTCGATTCTTACTAGGCTCATGGAAATGAACTAACCGAGGACAAACTTGTAGGAGATCTCTTCGTCTTTGACCTTCTTCTCGGTAATCTTGAGTGCCTTTTCGGACTGATCCAAGACAGCAGATATGTAGCCTTCCGAAACGTCCAAGAATTCCTCTCCATTCTTCCTTGCCGTTATCCTGAGTATGGTGATGTGTTTCGATAATTCGTTTACGGACGATTTGACGAATGGCACGTCAGAGATGATGCCATCTTCAAGAAGTCTCACCAGCTGTTTAGAAGTTGAAAATTTGGCGATGAACTTGGTCATCTTTGCCCTGTCACCAAGTGCATACCCGAGCTGATTCATTCTTGTCTTTTGGTCACCGCCCAATGTCAGAGAAGCGGCCTCAATGACCTTCTTGTATATTTCTTCGGAGAAGATTTGAGTCCTTCCAATACTTGCAAAGCTGGTGAAGAGAATAGATGGTCTGTTCAGTTCGTTGAGCATCGCTCTTACACCGCTCATCCCTCTCCGTTGCTTCACATATTCAATTATGAATTTCAAGTCCGAGCCAGTAGCCTCATGCATTAATATCCCAATCAATATAAATTACTAATTATTTACATTTTCCGTTCGGGCTACCCGGTGATTTCTGGCTCTCACTGCAGTCCGGAGGGCTGAAATCGTGGTCTGTCGCCTTCTCTGCTATGCTTCAATTCAAACATAATCGGTTATGGATTTGATCTCTCCCGTGAATCCGTCCATTACAAGAGCGGATGAGGAGTAGATGGGATAGAAACAGGTGTTGATGTACTTCACCTTGATCGTATCCTCAAGCGGTTTTACCCTGCTTCTTGAGTATATTATGAAAGCTTCTGTTTCGCTCTTTTCCACTACCTCTGTTTCCGTGCTGTCGCTGATCCATCTCTTTGCTCTCTCCATGGAGGAGAGCGGTTCCCACTTGAGTTCCATCTCCCTGTGAGTCGTTGGCCAAGAGTCTAGTATCTCGTAGCCGTTTATTGACCTGGTCACCCTGCCGTTGACTGCATTTACCATTGATGTGCCTTCCTTTATTGCAATGTTTTCCCCTTCAACTACCTTCATTGTGTAGGAGAAGAAATGGTATGGAACAAATATCAGGTCTGATCGCAGTCCTATGGAGTTAGTAACAAGTTCGCCACTTACTACGGGGCGTATATACTTAGGGTTGTTCCCCTCTTCAAGGTACACGAGAATGAAATCACTGTCCTCTTTCGGCTGACGAACGGCAGGCCTCTTCGTTGTTTTCGAAGAGAGGTGCATGTCTATGAGGGCCTTTCCCAGTAACTTCGCAGTTTCGTCCCTTGTGACGGTAGTGATCTTGTGCCCCTTGCAGTAGGAAATGATGTCCTTGTTCCCACCATCAGAGAGCATGAACAGGAACCTCTCGCCGGGAAATGAAACCGTGGACGATTGGAATTCCCTGACTTTCTCGAGATCCTGGTTCTCAAGGAGCATGATCACTTCACCGGACCCGTCTCCGTGATCGACCCAGATGTATTCTTCCGGATATCCGGGATAAGTTCTGTATCCCATGTTCTTGACCATTTCGTCAATGAGTATCCGGACGTCCATTCGAATTTGATATAATCTGACGGATATTATGATTATTGCTCTCTAATTCTCGCGACCGTTCAATTGTTGATGGTAATGAATTAACTTTAGTGTTATTAAAAATGGGGGTGTGGGACACTATTCTAGGATCGTCCAATATTGAACAGGTTGTGCCACAGGC
>JACWAC010000214.1 GCA_014874235.1 Thermoplasmatales archaeon | reverse complement strand
TATATACTTCGACTGGACTGGTTGTATCCGACTCTCGGAGACTTAGGACCGCTTGCAACCAAGATAGGCAAAGATGTGATCAGAGCCGTGGACCTCTACCTGGAGGCTGCGGAGTGATGGAAATAGATTCTGAGTTATCTGCACGGTGAATCTGTTGTACTCCCTCGACAACAGCCAGTTTTATCGAGAGAGGATCCGGTTCACCCGGAGTATTCGTAGATACTACAGGACAGATTTTTGCAGATAGAGAAATGTTTGGGCCGACGTCACCAATGTTTTTATCTCAGCGATTTTTCAACGGATGATGCTGTACCTCGTTTCATTCGACAAACTTAAGGATGGGGAAAGAGAGTATTCTCCAACAAAGGACGAGTTCGTGAATATCTATCTGGACATACTGCAAAATGGTAAATCTACCTACAACGGCGAAGCAGTCACGCTATCTTCCAAATTCAAGAAGAGAGGCATCGATTACAATTCCCTGAGGGAAAGCCTGGAATTACTTAACAGGAGACTTCTTTCCTCAAAACTGACGGAGGATCAGCTCATCGAAAAGATAATATCCACTCTGGATGAAATGGAGAAGTTTGAGAATTTTCTAGAACAAAAGGTGGAAGAAACATCTATTTTCATGATGTATGCAACGTCTTCGAAAAGTGATTTTTCCGAACAAATAAAGAAAACGTTGAGCGACGTCAAAGAATTCGTGAAAGGGTTGGAAAAAACGCTGGATGAATACGTTGAGAGAAGCGCCCCCAATCTGAAGAAAATTGTGGGTTACAAAGTTGCAGCGAGATTGCTCAAATCATTTGGTGGAATCAGAAACCTTGCCCTCAGTTCTGCAAGCACTGTGCAGATTATAGGTGCTGAAAAGGCATTCTTCAGGTTCAGAAAGGGGAAGGGAACCCCACCCAAGCACGGCATCATCTACGAAATCCCAGATATCTACAAAGCATCAAGGAGCAACTCTGGAAAATTATCAAGGGCATATTCCAATGCAATAGTCAAGGCAGCTAGGGCAGACCTGTTTGGAATAGTTTCAGAATCAGACGCAAAACTCAAGAAAAGAGTGGACGAAATAAAGAGATCAGGCAAAAGGGAATAATCTCTCCATAAATCAGAGCGACAACTTAACGGTCCAAATGTCAAAGCGTCGTGTTCACTGCAAGAGGGGCGTAACCTGGAAATGAAGGATATTTACCGCACCCCACTCGTCCGCTACTATGATTGTATACTGCCCCGTAGCGAAATGAACAAACTTGTAGGGCCCATTTATCGTGCTGTATTCAGACCAGTATCCCGAAAAGGTGAGGCTGGAAGACAGTGTGATGGGAATAGGAGAGTTTCCAGACGTTAGCATCGATCCACGATCACTAGACCCATTTATCCTATAGGCATTCACATAGAATAGTGCAGGACACATGTATATACCCGGCGCCCACATTTCCAAGGGCTTCGCAGAAATGAGGGAGCTATTCGTGACGTATCCAGGAACAACCGCAAAGCCGAAGGGCCAATCGAAACTGCAAGGAGAAATCCCAAGCCTGTCCTTCACGCCCCCTATCGTGGGCCAAAGGTTGCTCGCGTTGAAGATACCTGTAGATCCAGCGTTATAGATTTCCATGCTAATTGTTATGCTCTGGCCGTAATGAATGGTCCTTTCGTTCTCATTAGCAATGA
>JACWAC010000213.1 GCA_014874235.1 Thermoplasmatales archaeon | reverse complement strand
CGGATCCCTACGGAGCCAGACCCTCAATCTGGCACCTTTGACCTAGCTCGGCAACCTCCGCTGACGAGAAAAGTTATTCATTTTATAATACCTTTCTCTCGAATCTTCCGTTTAGACGCTTGGAAACATTACTCTGATTCCGTATTCCTGATTGTGTATATTAAGAAACTTTCGGAATTCTTAGCCATACTCACCAATTCTGTCCAGTGATCCTTTGATATAGGTCACGGTACAGTTTTGAAGTTTCAGACAGCACTTTCTCTGGCAAAGGCGGTATGGGAGGCTCTTCCTCGTTGTTGTTTCTAGCGTCGTAGAGTCGTTGATGATACCCAATTCCCCTATAGTATTGCCTCACAAATTCCTTGCTCCTCTCTACGAGGGTACCACTCCTTTCATGCTCTTCCTTTTCCCAGAATCTATCTTCATCTGCTGTGCCGAAAGTATCGACAAGAACTGGTTTCCTGTCAGTGTCTAGGGCAAACTCTTTTTTTCCGTCAGCGTGAATTAAACCGCGAGACAAAGCTTGACTGTTTATCTCACCATCCATCTTCAGAATTGTTTCTTTAATACTGATGACGTCTTCGTCCTCCAATCCGCCAATTGTCTTGGCCTCTGATATATCCAAAAGTCTATCGGTCTTTTCAAATTTGGTCGTCATTTCGAACAGTGGTTCGGGCAATCTGTCCCCGTGCTTTGGAGGATTCTTGAATCCGAGGTCCTGATATTTCGTTTTCCCCTTCTCTATTCTATCCAGCAGCGATCCAGCCACGTAATATCTCATTATGAATTCAAGGGGAACGAGATAATTTCTCTTGTCCGAGGATGCTCTTCCCTCAATGATCTCGAATTTCTTGACAACCATTTCTCTCTTGTTTCTGAATTCCAGAAGATGATTTGGTATTTGAAGTCTGGAGGCCTGCTCGAACCAGTATGTGGACGTCCTCGCAAGAGATTCGCCCTTGTCCGGAACTAGTGATGGTATCACCTTGTCGAACACAGATATTTGGTCAGTGAATATGAAGAGCAAGTTTTCTCCAAGGTCATAAACTTCCTTGACCTTCCCTTTTCTTATTAGGTTCACGCTTCTTTATTCCTAGGACGGCATTAATTTTTTTGTTACCTGGGAAACGCAATCACATTGTTTCAACTATTTTTTGCAAAGAGTTACCACTACAAAGAACTTCTCGACTCTTTTAGAAGATTTGTTGGTGTCTTTTTGTAACATTTATCGTGGGGCTATTGGATGCTATGTGGTTATTCTCAGTTCTTTTAGACCTTGACAATCTCTTCTTTTAGAAATCTATATTTTGAAGATTGTAATATGTAGGTTATGGCAACGGAAATCAAAGTCAAGTACGGTACAGACCTACTGAAGAAAGGGTTTGCCAAGATGACCAAGGGAGGGGTAATAATGGACGTTACAAATGCGGATCAAGCCAGAATAGCAGAAGGTGCGGGAGCTATATCAGTTATGGCACTGGAGAGAGTACCGGCGGACATAAGGGCAGAGGGAGGAGTGGCCAGGATGGCCGATCCCCTGAAGATAAAGGAAATCGTTGAGGCCGTTACGATTCCTGTGATGGCGAAGGTTAGGATAGGTCACCTTGCAGAGGCAAAGACACTCGAGGAGCTGGGAATAGATATGATCGATGAGTCTGAGGTTCTTACTCCAGCTGACCCATTTTTCCAC
>JACWAC010000212.1 GCA_014874235.1 Thermoplasmatales archaeon | reverse complement strand
GGGCTACGTGGTTCTCCCTCTTCTCTAGGGTGAGGGTAGAGTACTTCTTACCTTCTACCGCCTTTGGTGTTTCAACGGATTTTTCTGTGACCTTCTTACCAGTCTCCGGGAAAGACGCTATAGAAATTATCTCCTTGAGCTTTCCTTTCTTGATGGATTCGGCCGGTTCGAACGTCTTTAGTCCGTAGAAACTACTCAGTTCTTCGAGCTTCTTCTTGAGCTCTGCATTCGTAAGGCTCTTTGCAACAGAGATCGGTCCAAACGGTCTGTTCAGTCCGAGTTTCACCGCCGTTTCGATCTCTTCTGGCAGTGCGACCTGTTCCTCGATGAGCTTTACGGCCTCATTGATCTCTATAGCGAAGATGTCCATTATCGTGACCTTCTCCGATGGCTCGGCGTTGGGTATCGCAGCCTTTCCACTAGACCAATCATAGAATCCCTTACCGGACTTCTTGCCCAGTTTGCCTTCTTTCACGAGCGTTCTAAAGGCCTTGCACTGGTTGTATTCATCAGAGACCACCGTACCGTAATAGTCAAGCATGTGGGCTACAGTGTCGAGACCCACGAAGTCCATGAGCTCGTACGGACCCATTGGTAGTCCCTGTCCCCTAGCGTAGAGGTCCATTTCCTCGGGTCTTTCCACCCCTCTGTCCAGGACGCTGCAGAAAAACAGCATGTCTGGAGCATTGATCCTGTTCACTATGAAGCCTGGTGAGTCCTTTAGAACTTTCACAGCAGTCTTTCCGATCTCTTTCCCTATCTCGAATGCCCTTTCGAAATATTCATCACTTGTAAACTCTGACCTTATGATTTCAACTAACTTCATTCTGTTCGCAGGGTTGAAGAAGTGCATCCCAAGGACCCTCTCCTTGTTTTTCACGTTCTTCGAGACTTCCGAGATCTTTATGTTTGAAGTATTTGTAGCCAGTATCGCGTCCTTCCTGCACAGTCGATCGAGGTTGGAGAATATTTCCTGCTTGAGATCAACGATCTCCGGGACTGCCTCAACGACAAGATCGACTTCCGAAACGCTCTCTTCCAGGGTGCTGTAGTATTTTATCCTGGCCCTAATGGATTGGTCTTCTCCCTGTTTTAGGATCCCCTTCTCGACCATCTTTGAGAGATTGTCGTCAATGTATTTCTTGGCTTTTTCGTGTGCCTGAGGGAATGAGTCTTCAAGATTGACCTCGTTCCCGTACTGAGCAAAGACGAGGGCTATGCCTCTACCCATCTCGCCGGAGCCTATAACAGCCACTTTCACAGGCTCACTTCCTTGCTTTCAAAATCGATGACGAAAGCTTCTGGACCGAAAAGATGTCTCCGCTGATCTTCAACTTACCCTGCATGAAAGCCTGAACACCATCGAGTTTCCCGCTGAACAGGTCCGTAAGAACCTGTTCAGAAGCAGTGATAGTCGCGGCGGCAGGTTGCGTAGTACCCTCGGTCACCGTTACAGCTCCTTCACCCGCGCGCACGTAGAACGGGGCTCCGTCAGATACGTTGAATTGAAACGTCTTGTTAATCGACGCTATCTCTTTCTTTAGGTCAGGAAGTCCGTCGAGCGATTTGGCGACGTTCATTAACAATTCTATAGAACTCATCGGTAAATTATAGATCATTCCCTAAAATAGTTTTGGCTCCAACCGCTATCTGTTTTGGTGTCCCTAAATAGATGTACACGGCAGAAATC
>JACWAC010000211.1 GCA_014874235.1 Thermoplasmatales archaeon | reverse complement strand
CATGCTGTGAAAGTCGTGTGTGATAACCCGGGAGACCTTGCAGTGTCCATGAACATGCCCCGGAAGGTGGTTGAGTAGTGGTAGCGGAATATATAACCGGAAAGGAAAGTATTCGCGATGCACTGCAAGGAGTCGGAGAGGTCTGTAGTACCCATGACATGAAGGACAGCATAACCTTCAGGGAGGGAAGAGACCTTACTGCACCCATGCCTGTTCCGAACAGGGGAGGACTCCATTCCTCTCTTGAGACACAGGGAGGTACGAGGATATGAAAAGACTCGAACTGTTCCGAAACAGGCTCTACCAGAAGGCTAAGGAAGAACCGGAGAGAAGATTCCACAGCCTGCATGACAAGATAAGCAGCATGGACGTCCTTGAGGAATCATGGAAGCTCGTGCGTGCAAATCATGGTTCAGCGGGCGTGGACAACCAGACCATAGAGGACATAGAGAAGTATGGAATCGATAGATTCCTTGGGGAGATAAGGGAAGACCTTGTAAGTGAGACATACACAGTTCCGTCAGTAAGGAGGGTCTTCATACCAAAACAGAACGGAAAGATGAGACCACTGGGCATTCCCACAGTTCGGGATCGCATAGTGCAGCAGGCTGTGAAACTTGTCATCGAGCCCATATTCGAGGCAGGCTTCAAGGACTTCAGCTATGCATACAGGCCGGGCAGGTCGGCGAAGCAGGCATCTGAGGAGATACGCAAGTACCTCAGTTTCGGATGCGCAAACATAGTGGAAATTGACATCAAAGGCTTCTTCGACCACATAGACCATGAGAGGATGATCTTCCTTGTCTCAAAGCGCATCTCAGACCCATATGTGCTGAAGCTCATAAGGGAGTGGCTCCGTGCAGGCATTGTCTTCAATAACAGGACAGAATATCCTGAAGAGGGCACACCGCAAGGCGGTGTCATCTCACCGCTCCTTGCCAACATATACCTGAATGAGCTTGACACACTGTGGATCAGGAGGAAGATGGATAACAGATACGGAGAGAATGCACACCTCATCCGCTATGCGGATGACTGTGTGGTCTTAACAAGCAGTAAACCGGAAAATGCAATGGCAACACTGAAAAGGATCATAGAACTCCTCGGGCTTGAACTTAACATGGACAAGTCAGGTGTTACCACTGCTGATCGCGGTTTCGATTTTCTGGGATTCCACTTTATCCGAGTATGGAATGCGAGAAGGAAGAAACATGTAGTCTACGTAAAACCAAGCGCAAAATCTGTGGACAGATTCAGGAACGGGGTGAAGGCGATCATCCCAAGAAAATACGCCTTCATCAAGCCCATGGACAGTGCAGTCAAACAGCTCAACCAGCTAATCACGGGCTGGCACAACTACTACAGGCATACCAATGCATCACGTACGTTCAGGAGCCTTCAGGAATTCGTACAGTGGAAACTTGCAAAGTACTACTGCTATATTCACAAGATACGTAGAGTCTCCTATCTACCCGATATATACAGCAGGGTCCGAAACTATGGTCTGCACACTCTTCAGGGAAACATAGAGTATTCATAATGCCCCTGGTGAAGGGTACAGGATAGCCGTATTCGGGAAAACCGACAGTACGGTTAGATGTGGAAGGGTCTGGTTAGAGCCAGGCCTTTACCCTCCTCATCTCTGATGCAAGGGAGCTTGAGGAATTCTACGGAGAAGAGGGGGAGAGGAT
>JACWAC010000056.1 GCA_014874235.1 Thermoplasmatales archaeon | reverse complement strand
GCATCCCTAAGCCTGTTAACGTTTTCCTCAATTTTCTTTGAAGAATAGACTATGAGTGGAGTACCATACTTTCCCGCCAAATCAGATAATTTCTTTTCCTCTAGGTAAACAGAATTCCCTTCAATCTGGAGGGAGTCCAAAGGATTCATGGTGGAGTTAAAGATATTGATGATTTAAGGTCTCCCAATTCAATTATATTGCTCATCCAAGATTTTCGCCAGAAATTTCAAAGGTATACTGCGATACTTAGATTGATAGGTAATAACCGAAATTGCCGCACCTCTCCTTTTTCACTTTGGAAAAAGGAAGTGATACTATAAAGTCACTCAAAATTTAGACAAACAGTTGACTGAACGATCTAGCGCGAGCGAATAAGGGATGAACGCTACAGTTTAGTATCATCAATTCCATGACACTTGAATGCGTATTCCGGATACTGTCAAATGGTGGAACGATAATGAGATGGTGGACTTGAAAGACGACAAGGAATATGCCGCGGTAGCGATAGTTCTCTGCAAGAACAGTCTGGTGATAGAGAAGAGAAGCTCAACGCGAGAAGATCCATGGTCGGGACAGTTTTCACTTCCTGGCGGGCACTACTCTAAAGAGGACAGCATCTTGAGAGAAACGGCGATAAGAGAGACGTTGGAAGAGACCGGAATAGATCTCAAGAGGAATGCGAAATATTTGGGGCACTTTGGACCCTTCGTTCCGCGGAATCGCCTGAATCTAGAGGTGCACACCTACGTGTTTGAAATACCCGAACCCGTTCAGTTGGTTCCCTCAGGGGAAACGGAGTATCTCTTATGGGTCCAACTATCTGATTTGCACAAATTTGACGAAGAAAATGAAAAATCGTTCAAAATCAACGAGGGAATTGTTTGGGGGCTCACTGCAAGAATCATACAGAAATTCCTCGAATTGAGTGATATCGATACGAAATAATTTTATATACCCCGTTTTAGAATAGTAATTATGAGTGACTCTCCAAACCCACTTCCGTTTGAATCCTTTATGAATCCGGGGTTGGGCAAATATGCCAGGGTCTATCGGGAGTCCATCGATAACCCCGAAAAGTTCTACAGTGACGCTGGATGGATTTTGGATTGGTACTCCAAATGGGATTCTATCATTGACAAGAGTGGTGAACCTTACTACAGATGGTACGTAAACGGAAAATTGAATCTGAGTTACAATGCGGTTGATAGGCACGCCAATGGAATAAGGAGAAACAAGGCGGCTTATATCTGGGTAGACGAGAAAGGCAACGAAAAGATAGTGACTTATAGAGGTCTCTACAAACGGGTCAACGCACTTGCTAAGGCTCTGCTGGAAATGGGAATAAGAAAAGGGGACAGGATCGCAATCTACCTACCCATGATCATAGAAGAGCCAGTTGCCATGCTTGCCGCGGCCAGAATAGGGGCGGTATTCACGGTAATTTTCTCCGGGTTTGGAGCTGAGGCGATAGCTGACAGAGTAAACGACTGCGGCGCAAAACTGATGATAACGGCAGATGGAGGCTTCAGGAGAGGCAAGATAATCCCACTCAAGGAAACTGTCGACAGGGCTTTGGAACTGACAAAAACTGTGGAATCGGTAATAGTAGTCAAGCACACCGGCAATGAGATTAATATGACGGAAGGACGGGACTACTGGTATCACGACATAATACGTGAAAAGGATTACGTTGAGCCCGAAAGGATGGATTCCAATGATCCTCTGTTCATACTGTACACCTCTGGGACTACGGGCAAACCCAAAGGAGTGGTACACGGTAACGGCGGATATGGAGTATGGGTTACAAACACACTAAAGTGGGCGTTCGACCCTCAGGAGAGTGATAGGTGGTGGTGTGCGGCAGACATAGGTTGGATAACCGGACATAGCTACATAGTGTTTGCTCCTCTAATCCTGGGTCTGACTTCCATACTCTACGAGGGCAGTTTCGACTATCCTACGCCGGATCAAATCTGGAAGATAATATCGTATTACGAAGTGGACATACTCTATACCTCTCCGACGGCAATACGGGCTTTGATGAAGTACGGTGACGAGTATCCGAAGAACCACAATCTATCTTCTCTGAGGGTGCTGGGATCTGTAGGAGAACCCATAAACCCGGTTGCGTGGGAGTGGTACTACGAAAAAATAGGAAATTCACAGTGTCCAGTAATAGACACGTACTGGCAAACAGAAACAGGGGGATTCGTTATCAGTCCCGCCATTGGAATCGGAGTTGCACCACTGAAACCAGGATCTGCGACACTGCCATTGCCAGGAATAGAACCAGTGATAATCGATCAAAGTGGAAAAGAGGCTGAGAATGGAGAAAAAGGATTTCTCTTCTTGAAACGACCGTGGCCAGGTTTGATGATCGGACTAAACAAGGACGATCAAAAGTACAGGTCTCTGTATTTCGGCAAGATGAGTAACGCGTACTTTACAGGTGACTATGCAGTCAAGGACAAGGATGGGTATTTCTGGCTTCTGGGGAGGGCGGATGAAGTGTTGAAAGTATCAGGGCACAGAATTGGAACAATCGAAGTGGAGGACGCTCTTCTCTCAACGGGATTAGTGGCCGAAGCTGGTGTCTTTGGGAAGACTCATCAGGTCAAGGGAGAGAGCATAGTATCCTTCTTGGTACTAGGGAGCGGCACATCTCTGGATTCTGCCGTCGATACGATAAAGAATGGAATTAGACGGAATTTTGGCTCATTACTCGTACCCGATGAAATACATATAGTGGGATCCCTTCCGAAGACCCGGAGTGGAAAGATCATGAGAAGAATAATCAAGGCGGTATACCAGGATCAGATACCAGGAGATGTGACCACTCTGGAATCCGAAGCATCAGTTGAAGAAATTAAGGAAGCGATTGATAAATTCAAGAAGGAACTGAAAGCTTCAGGGAATTCCCGACAGAGAAGCCAGTGAGCCCTAGGAATGTCGTGACCAAATCTTGTTAGACTGATCATACTGTTGTTACAGGAACAACAACCATTCTTTCTACTTAATAGAGAAAATTATTAGATTTCGCACCTATTCTCAAACGGTGAAGGACAAAAGAATTTTGGTAACTGGGGCAGCTGGATTTATCGGTTCAAACCTCGTAGAATGCCTCATAAAAGAAAATTACGTTGTCGGACTCGACAACCTCTCATCTGGCAAAGTTAAAAACATCGAAGAATTTCAATCGTCAAAGAATTTTACCTTTAAAAAGATCGACGTAAATGACAACGATGCCCTGAAAAGAGAAATGGATGGAATCGATATAGTTTTCCACCTCAGTGCAAATGCAGATGTACGGAAGGGGTTTGACGATTCAACGGTAGATTTTAGAGAGAACGTTCAGGGGACCCATTCAGTATTGGAAGCGATGAGGGAGAAGGATGTGAAAGAAATAATCTTCTCTTCGACGAGTGCAGTATATGGCATTGCGGACGTGATTCCCACTCCCGAATTGTACGGTCCGCTGAAACCGATATCACACTATGGTGCGTCCAAACTCGCGGCAGAAGCTTTCATATTCAGCTTTTCCAGCAACTACGGCTTCAAGTCCTCAATTTTCAGGTTTGCCAATGTGGTTGGCAAGAAGGGTACTCACGGTGCAATAGCAGATTTCATTGAGAAGTTGGCTATGAACAAAAAAACACTTGACGTGCTTGGTGACGGAACTCAGAAAAAGTCTTACATATACGTGGACGACTGCGTAAATGGAATCATAGCTCTTCACGGTAAAGAAGATGGTCTCTTCAACCTGGGTACAAGAGGAAGAACCTCTGTGACTCAGATAGCAGAATTGACAGTTGCTAGATATTCTCCCGGAGCCAAGATAAGTTACGTTGGTGGACCGGGAGGTGCCGGGTGGGTCGGCGACATCAAGTTCGCCGGTCTCGACATTACCAAGGCACTGAGAAACGGATGGAGATACGAGATTGACAGTACGGATGCAGTCAAGAAAGCAATCGTGGATGCAGGGGTATCCAGATGAAAGTACCGACATTCGTTCCCTCACTGGACAACATAATGAAGGGAGGCATTCCAGAGGGCAGTTCAGTACTCCTGCTCGGCGAACCGGGCGCTGGGAATTTTGAGTTCTCACTGACGTCTGCAGTTAACCTCGCGAGAGCACTGGACGGTAGGATCCCAAGAGACTTAGCGAACTACGAAGTTGAGTTTCCTGAAGGTATCCTCTACGTCTCCTTCTCCAAGCCGGCAAATGAAATAATGAGGATACTTAGCCTCTCGCTGGAAGAGGGACTTGCATCTAGCCTAAGAAAGAGAATATCAATTCTTGATTTTTCGAGACTTTACTACTCCCAGACTCAGATACCAACCTCATGGATCGGAGGAGGTACTATAAGAGACAAAGAAAATCTCATCTCATCTTTCATCAAGGAGATAGAAAAAGCTGGGAAAAACAAGCTGATTATTTTGGACTCGTTCACCGATCTTGTCACGAGCAGGTACCTGGATGAAAAGACGATGTTCGATATATCTAGGGGAATCTCCAGGGCAAGCAAGATGTGGAATTCAGTCGTTTATGTTTTGATGACAGCGAACATAATAGAGAGGCGGGCGGAGAACATATTGATGGAGATATTTGACGGAACGCTGCTGTTCGAATGGAACTCGACAGAGAAATCCAGCAAGAGAAAGAGATACATGACTATCCCGAGATTTACCGGAGTATTGCCGCTCATAGAGAGGGAAAAGATAGAGAGATTCGACACCGAATTTGACTACAAAACGGGAATGATAGTGCTCAATACAACGAAGGTGAAATGATGGAAAATATGGATACCGGAGTAGATGGATTAAACACGATGCTAGGTGGTGGAATCCCCGATGGGAGTTCTACCCTTGTTTTGGGGAGCTACGGTGCAGGAAAGACAACAATGGGGATACACTTCGCCCACAGGGGCGCAGTCAAGGGTGAAAACGTCGTCTATTTTACCCTTGAGGAAAGGAAGGAGAGCATCATTCTCGCATCCAAGGCATACAGCAAAGATTTCACCCCCTATCTGGACAAGAACTTGTTCCTTCTGAATCCGGACACGGTGGAGTTTGTCGAAATGCTGAAGTCTGAGGGAAATTTCAAGGCAAGTCTGGAGTCTCTAAAGCCCAAGAGGATAATCATAGATAGCATTTCTCTGATCCTGATGGTGGCGGAAAATGACATCCTGAAGAGGAACGTGATAATCAATCTCTCCAATGCCTTACGAGACCTGAAAGTCACTTCCCTCCTGCTCGCCGAATCCAACGTAACGCTACCATATTCCAGCAGGGATGGCTTGGCGGAATTCGTCTCTGATGGAGTTATATCTCTCCAGAACAAGTACGACGATAATCTCGGCTCTACGACCAGCATCATAAGGGTACTCAAAATGCGGCTCACAAACCACGACAGGAAGGCAAGGCCATACAGTATAGGGTCGAACGGAATTGAGATCCTGGCAAAATCGGAACTCTTCCAGTGAGTTTTTATCAGAAAAGTCCAAACTCGACTCTGTTACCGGGCGCTCGTATCCAGTAATCACCTATCTCCGCTGTGTTCTTGACATGCGTGCCCGCACAGGCGCACAAATCCAACCCCTCTATCTCCACCACCGAGATCTCGCTGATTGACTTCGGGAGTTTATCCAGGTTGCATCTGGCCATCAACCTGGGGTCCAAATCCTCCCTCCTTACGTCGTATCTCTTTAGGTTTCTGGAGATCTTGTTGATATCGTAACCCTCCCCTCTTATCTTGATATCATCCCTGTTACTTTCAATGAAACCATACCCCGGAAATACCTCAGTTATAAGGGATTCATAACCATCCTGGAAAATTACCGAGGAGATGGCGTGCTGGAGTGTGTGCATTTTCATTATCTTGTATCTTCTCTCCCAATCCAGAACCAGCTTGCCCCGATCTATCGGAGTTTCCACCGTGGAGAGGTGCAAAACGTTCTTCCCCTTCTTTTTTACGTTGTATATCGGGATGCTAAGGTCTCCAGACAGAAGTACTCCCCTGTCACCCGGCTGTCCGCCTCCCTGGTAGTGCATGATGGTTCTGTCTAAAATGTAGCCCCCATTCTCATACCCGATGACCCTCACGTCGAGCTCTCTCAGATAAGAGCCCTCTATTCCCTGGAGGTAGACTAGCTGTCTACCCTCACTCAATGAATGTTTCACCCTTCTTGTAGTTGCCCTTTATCTCCTCTATGATAAGGTCCCTGTTTCTTCTCAGTTGGCTCTCGTACCACTTTGTTATGACATTCAATAAGACTTCTTCAAGCTCTTCGACCTTTGCTTCCTTCATCGGAGATTCGTAGAGGATGTGCTGGGTCATGTATCGATGCCATCCCGTGTACCTGTCATACTTTTCGCCCTCTGAAAACTCAAACATTGCAGATATGCTCTCGTTCTCCTCCTTCTTGTAGATTATCTTCAGTGCGTCTCCCACTCTCTCTACTTCGCCCGCGGTGTTCTTGAAAGTTATGTTGCTAACGTTTTCGAAACTGAAATCATTGCTCAGCTGGAACTTATCCGGATAACTTGTAAATTCGAGCCACTTGTTGGGCGCTGGATCGATTGTAAAATGAATGTTTTGTTTGTTGAACCTTACCCAAGTTTGCCACAGATCGGTAAGTACCTTCTTATTGAATTCCGATTTCTTACCTACGGTTCGTGAACTGTCTTTCATTACTTCCTTCTCTTTCTTGGTTAATTGCTCGTCAAGTTTAGAAAACCAGTCTTTCGGTTGCTCTGTTGCTGGCATTTGTATCGAAAGAGTATTAACTTGGGAATATTAAACCTTTAAGCTATAATAGAACGTTTTGGAAACTCTATTTGGGGATTCCTCGTTGCATTGCAATGATCCGGGACTGCAAAATCTATGATGGTCAAGTCGGTATGGACTTCAAGAGAGAAGAAGTATGGTCAAACGACAGGCGGAGATTGACAGCAAGCAGATTTAGAGCTGTCAAAGGTCTCTGGTATTTGGAGCCAAAGAGACACATTCCTTACATTACCGAGCTAGATGTAGAAGAAGCAAAAGAATTTGGGACCGAGCTTCGGAAGCGTGCAACGCTATCAAGAGAGCAACGAATGCAAAACTGGTCTACATCTACGTGTATGGCGACCACTTTCCTCATATGCACGTTCATCTCGCACCAGACTCGAACGACGATATCTATCAAGACCAGACCGTTAAGGATGAAGAAAACGTGGGTACAGGTGAGATAACAGTCTCATAATTCATTTCGTTGAAGAATTCCTTACCCAGTAGATTGGAATCCCAATAAAGCTGGTGTCATCTCTATTGAAGGTAGGAAGGGAC
>JACWAC010000210.1 GCA_014874235.1 Thermoplasmatales archaeon | reverse complement strand
GGGTTATAGAGAAGTAGCAGAAAAGTTAGATAAGAACATCTGGAACATCCGAGACAGGATCATTCACTTGAAGGAGAAAGGTGTAGTGAGGGGATGCAGGGCAGAGATCAACTACACCGAAATGGGTCTCGGTTGCAGGGCGATCATAAGCCTGAACGTACCCGCCCAGAACATAGATTCATTCATTTCATTTGTACGGTCCAACAGCATGTTCAAAAGGCTTACCATTACGACTGGGATGAGAAGGTTTCACATAGAAGCAGTTGGCGAAGAATGCAACAAGGTCAGACTGTACGCAATGAAAACATTTCCCGAGTTTAAGGTCGAAGACGTTGAATTCGAGGTAATATTAGATACGCCGGTTTGATCAGATTGAATTGAGACTGGTCTGCCCCCTCATAGAACTGGAACAGTATAATGTTAATAATATAAGTAAGGAAGAATACATGGAGGTCCACCGATGAGATCAAGACACTCCGTGGAAGAGAAGTTTGAGATTGTCATGGAAGCCCTCACAGAGAATACAACACAGGCAGAGATCTGCAGGAGACATGGAATATTCCCCACACAGTTGGCGAAATGGAAGGAACAGTTCATCGAGAGTGGCAAGAATGGGCTGTCTAATGGTAGGCATCCTCACTCCAGGGAAGAGGAGATTGACGATCTGAAGAAGATGATAGGAGAGCAGACCCTGGTGATAAACGCTTTTAAAAAAAGGCTTCAAGGAGGGTCAAGATGACTGTTATTGAAGATCTCAGGAGCGATATGCCACTTAGGGAGATATCAAGGGTATCAGGAATCTCCCTCTCCTCCTTCTACTACACGCAGAAGGAGAGGAATGTCAACAGGCTCTCCCATCAAATTGAGCAGGACATAATCAGGACCGCATCCGAAAGACCAACATACGGTTACAGGAGAGTGTGGGCTGTACTGAGGAACAACGGAACGAGAGTCAACAGGAAGGCTGTGAGGAGAGTCCTGAGGGAGAGGAATCTCTCCCTTCCCTATGCACAGCACAAGGGCAGAACAAAATCCAGGAACCTGTTCCGTCCCACGGGACCGGATCAGCTGTGGGAGACCGATATCACTTACATCCCTACAGAGCAGGGAATGACATATCTGATGTGCATCAAGGACTGTTTCACCAAGGAGTGGCAGGGGTACCAGTACTCCAGGTCCTGCCTGTCCAGGGATGCAATAATGGCGGTGGAAGACGCCGTTATGAGAGCGTTTGATGGTGAGGCTCCCGAAGGACTAGTACTGAGGGTGGACAATGGACCTCAGTACATTGCTCGGCAATTCAGGAGTTCGATGAAACTGCTGAGAATATCCCTGGAGTACATCCAGAAACACACTCCCGAGGACAACGGTAATATTGAGTCGTTCCACGGTTCCCTGAAGACGGATTACGTCTGGCCCTTCGAATTCTCTGATTACAGAGAGGCGTCAGTGGCCATAGAGAATGCGTTCACGGATTACAATGAGGAGAGACCACACTCCTCGATTGATTACCTTCCTCCAAGGGAGTTCAGGAAGAAGTTCCTGAATGATAAGTCATTCAGGGAAGTCTATACCAAGAAACTAGAGGTGAAAATAAATGAAAAGTGAGGAAAATTGTTACAGTTTTGCGGGTAGCAGATCATTATCCATAGTAATCATACACATAACCCATACTTTCGCAACAAGCGACACAATTG
>JACWAC010000209.1 GCA_014874235.1 Thermoplasmatales archaeon | reverse complement strand
AGGGAGTTTGCGCTCATGATGTTCGAGACTCAGCTTGACATCGAGCTGGAAGAAGAGGAGAGGGAGAGGCTGTATGCCCTTTCTATAGACGAATTCCAGGAGGAGCTGCGGAGGATGACTGATTCAGAGAAGAGGGAGATAATAAACAACGGCCACAGCCAGAAGGTTGTGCCGTTGGGCGAGGTGGAATCGTTCATAGAGAAGGGGTGGGAGTACGTCAGTGCCATACCCGGTGACAAGGTAATAGTCAGGCTCCCTGATAGGCTCTAAAATAACATCTGTGCTAACCCGTTGCAGATTCGCTTAATCATTTAAGCGAAGCCAACTCATATTTTTTCTAAGATGAGTCTTCGTACTTTCATGTGGGTAGTCAATAAGGATGATAGATTCCTTGACCAGTAATTCTTTGGAGAAGAGTAGTTTCCTTCCATTGAAATCCTGTCAAATACAAAAATGTCCATGAAAACAAGGAAAGTTCTGCCCTAGCAATCAAATGCCCATTGAGTTACCCACACAAAAGTCCGATGAGCCTCTAAGATTTTGCAGTCATCGTTTCACTGCTACTGAAACCTCCTGCTCTCAATAACAGGTCAATCGATTATATATTTCTGTCATTATATTGCTAATGAGATGTTACTCTATGACCTCAGCGAAGTTCATACCCATTTCGTCCTTGAGAGCGAGACTTCAATATTATAAAGGAGGCAAAATGAAGTGATGGGACTTTGCTCGGAAGAAGCCATCAGTAACTTTAGTAAGCTGATTTATGTAAGATTTTGCCAGCTCTTTCAGCTCTTTGTAGGGATAATCCTCTCTTTCCAATTGCTCTATTAGGAAAGCTTGCATGACTTCCGGAGGAGGGAAACAATGACGCATATCCCAACCAATACATGAAAGAAAATCAAAAGTATGGCCAATTGGTCCATATATGTATCTTATAGGTGCAATGTCTTTAAAAAGGGTATACCAAAATCTAAATCTGATGATCCTGCCATATTGCTGCCAACCTACTGAAACGCTAATAAACCACTTCCTTTCAAGAATAACTGATACGACAGTAACACCTGACCCTGGTTTGTAAGAACCGATACTGCCTGTTTCGCCAACGTCGGTTATCGGAACGCCGCTCTCCCGCAACCCAGAGACCAAACCAGCTGAAATCAGTTTGGCAAAGACCTGATCATAAATGGTGGAATCCTCAAGGTGAAATTCATCCACTTCTCCACCGTCTTCGAGTTCCGGGGGGGATTCGATCAATTCAATATTGGCTGAGTCGTCACAAATCAGAATGACTTCTCTTGATCCTCCGGGTTGGCCAAATGAGGGCCAGCTTCTGGGAATTGCAGAAAAATCTTCGAGTTCGTTACTGATTACTCCCCCTCTGTTATCTTCTAGTGTGAATTTTTTTCCATTTGTGTTCATTTTGCGCCTATATGCAGGATAGTAAGTAAGAGCAAGATTGCTATGCGCAGAGTATGTATCTAGCGCGCCATTGAGCGAAAAGAAAATACCCCCCTTTAGGTCGAAATTAAGTTGATTCTGTTTTGTCAACTTGATTACGTGTTCTCTCCTATTGCAGTCATATTCTGGTGTTTTCTTCAGTGAATATCTATACAAGGTATCCATAAAATGATATCTGCAGACCTGCTATTATTCTTTCCACATATGGTCTTCTCCTGATCAGAATCTTAATCAAAATA
>JACWAC010000208.1 GCA_014874235.1 Thermoplasmatales archaeon | reverse complement strand
AACCTTAACTCACTAGGATTTAGGTAATATGTTAAGGTCCAGGCATTCCATTATGTCTTCAACCCTCTTGGGTATGTCGAGAAATCCGCTGGTTCCGTCGGAGTATTTCACGAGGTATATCCTGGACAGCTGCAGCAGGACCTCGTTCACTGACAGCCTGCCCACAAGGTCCTTCGACCTTATCAGTGAGAGCACCCTGTAGTACTGGTACAGGGATATGAATGTTACAAAGAAATAACCCCATATGGATTCGTCATCCTGCAGATATGTTTTATCCTCCTCCAGCTCGTTCTTCATCGCATCGAACGACTGCTCAACGTCCTCCCTGCTCTTGTAGATGCTGTACAGGCTTTCACCATCAATCATCAGGCTGGACAGTATGGAAACCTTTCCCAGCCTCGCTGGGTCGTATCCCTTTATCCTCCCGTTCTTCATGAGAATTATCAGATTGCTCTCCTCTTCACCCCTCAGCTTCACGTCCTCGTAAAGGTAGAGGAACACTCTCTGATCTTCCTTCAAGGAGATCAATTTCTTCATCCTCTCCGTCACATCAATCCTGGTATAGCGGATACCCCTCTCCCTGTAGGTGAGCGCCGATTTCAGGGGGACGGAATAGTCTATGACCTTCGACACCCTGCTCAGCGGCTGTATGAAGTCTATGCCTTCGCTGAAGAAACGTTCAACGTTGCCGTAGGAGAAGAACCCCCTGTCCAGGACCAGGATGCTCTTCCGGACATCGAATTCCTTCAGGAAAGAGTTGAGTGATTTCACATCCCTCACCGAACCCGGAAGTGGCTTCAGCACAGTCGGTATGAATTCATTGCGTGAAAAAGCCATTGCGAAGTTTATCTGCCTGATGTTTATGCGGTGCCTGTTGTACCCCCTCTCGGCGAGGAGGAGATTCTCCCCATTTGAGAAGATGCTCGAGAGATCGAAGAGGATTGTGTCCCCCCTCTTCATCAGGCCCCTGAAGAAGCTCCTCTGCGATTCCCAGTCCTTCCCTATTGATTTCAGTGTTGAGGAGAGAACTGAAGGTGACATTGATGCATCCATTTCAGTGCTGAGGTACAACTTCTCCCATCCCGCATCCATGTACTTCATGGGGGCGTGCCTTATGGAGCGAACGATGGACATGGCGAGTATCTCCCTCCAGGCGTACGGGAAATGAGCCCTGAGTCCCTCCATTATTCCGGAAGAGAGATCGTAGAGCAGCCTGGCGTTGCCGTACTCAAAGACTGATCTGGGTGCCGAACTCCTCCTTGTTGCCCTGACGATACCGGACCGAGTTATCTTCCCGATGTACTCTCCAGATATCTTCCTCGCCCTCTTCTTGCCAGGGTCGTAAACGCTGGAAACTCTGCTGAGATAATAGTTGTTCCCATTCTTCTTCACCTCGACTGGTCCGTACTTTGATCTCGCTTCCTCAACTATCTTCTCCATCCATTTTTCCATGAATATTACCAAATAGGTAATATTGTTAATAAAAGTTTCTATTACCAAGATTGGTAAAACACTCTGTTGAGCATTGCATCTACACAACACTCGCCTTGCTGAGAGGTCACATATTACCAAAAATCTAGTGAGTTAAGGTTTTTAACCAATTACTTTTCTAACGAGATTAATGGTGAGATACAGAATACATGCTAATCCCACGATGAACATTGAAGTTAGACTGGCGGGCAACAAAGAAGAAATGACAGGAGTAATGCTATTG
>JACWAC010000207.1 GCA_014874235.1 Thermoplasmatales archaeon | reverse complement strand
ACAGCAATAATACAGCGGGGTTGGGCAAGAAGGGGTAGCAAACCTGTAGTAAAGATAAACGTAACTGTTTAGCCGTTTGAAGTTGTCGTCTCTTACCTTTTGAGGTAGTCTGTGCCCCAATCCAGAAAGTTCTGCCCCTTCATATCACACGTTTCCATGACGCTCAACATAACAGACGTGGTCCCTGCACCCTTATCACTTCTGTTACCGTAGGAGTTCTTTCTCATCACAACTGCAGGTCTTATTCCTCGTTCCGCAATATTGTTATCAGGGTGAGTCTTCAAACGTTTAGCAAGATATAACGATGTTTGATGCATGGCTGCCGATGCCATGCAGAATCTTCCCGAATCATTCATTCAGGAAGGCGAATACATTCGTGGTTCTCAGTTGTGCACCTGCGATTTCCAGAGGCGATAATCCTTTGTGCGTTCCTTCTTCAAATTTCCTGAACATGGAGTGGATGGTGAATAGGGCGTTAAACTCTCTTGCAGTTCTCTCCTTCCTGAGTCCGTGCATAATCTGTCTCTTTTGTTCGTATCGTCTGTTGTACTGTTCAACAGGATTTGTCGTCTTGGGACACCCTTCATATTCAAGGTAGGTGAAATAATCCTCCCATTCGTAGAGGAAACTCTTCATAAACCTTTGGAGTTTCTTGTCTTTTATCCGCCCAAGAACCCTCCTCCTAACAACTGCCTCTTTCATGTTCTTCGCGTCAAGGAACTTATGGCACCATTTTATGAACTTTTGCTACGCTATGCTATTCATATATTCACGTTTCTGGTAGCATTTAGGCGCAAAGAAATTTGCGCCGCTGTCATTAACGGAATAATGACAGAAAAGTAGAAATAGATTGTATCGTAACGTGCGATTTACCCACGACCTAAAGGACGTGGAACTCTCGCTTGCGCATTAGAAAGTATGTGACTATTCAAACGTTTAGCTAGACGTTATTTTATGCTTTTCCTTCGAATCGTATTTTGATGGTAGAACTGGTTGAGGCGGCCAGTTGCACATCGTGCGGTTCTACCGATATAAGATGCAAGAGGAGATATGACCGTTCCATAAGGACTTTACATGGGATTGAGACTGTCGTCGTAACGCAACACGAGTGTCGTGATTGCAAAAAGACCTTTACAGACGGAATCAAAGGCACAAAACATGGTGCCCAGATTGCGGATGAGGTAAAGGAGAGGGCAGTAGACCTCTATCTAGAAGGTCCTGACCTGGAAGGAGTGAAGAAGGTGATGTTGAAATTCGGAGTTAGCATCTCAGCAGGTTCGATCTGGAATGCGGTAAATTGGTTCGGGAAGCTGGCAGTGAAAGCATACGGTCGCATAGTAGGATTGATAAAACCTTCTGGGTTCGCGTGTGTAGACGAAAAATTTGTATCGGTTCATGGGAAGAAAAGGCCCCAACTTTTCGCAATCGATCCTATTACAGGGATACCATTGGTACAGAAACTTTTGCGCAACAGAGAAGAAACCACAATCTCCCGTATTATGAGCGGGTTAAAGATGATGGGGGTAGAGGTCGTCTGTACCGACGACCTGAAGTCCTACTCCCCATCCGTAAAGAAGGCAGGAATGAGGCACGTAAAGTGCAACTTCCACGCCAAACACACCTTCCACAAACGGATGAAGAAGGCGCATATACAGAAGAAGAGGGAGCAAAAGTTCATAAAATGGTGCCATAAGTTCCTTGACGCGAAGAACATGAAAGA
>JACWAC010000206.1 GCA_014874235.1 Thermoplasmatales archaeon | reverse complement strand
TATCCTGGTGCAGGTCTACAAATCTCACATGCGTGAAGGTATGCCTGGTTATTTACCTGAATCCCGTCCTATTTAACCATTACAATTTTCTTCAGGCTTGAAACATCGAGAGCTTTTTGCAGCTTTTCCTCCATTCCAACAGACTTTGGGAATTCCCTGTACTCCCTTCCTGATGATCTGAACCTGACCATCTCAACCCTCCTGAGAATGCTCAGCGCCCTGTCGGGAGAGATATCAAACTTGCTCTCCCTGAGCCTGACCCTTATTGCTACGTATATGAGATAGGAGAGATAGCACACGAACAGGTAGGCTGCAACCCGATCCCGCTTCCAGTGCTTTATCGCCGTGAATCCGAGGGAACCCTTCCCTATCCTCCACACCTTCTCCACCTCATCCTTCTCCAGGTAGGCACGCATGATCTCGTCCTTCGTTATTCCAGGATCTGTGCACACTATGACTGACCTGCCCATCCTCCTCATGGCATCGTTCACCGCACCATCCTCTACGGAATAGCGTACCCTGCCATACGCAATGGACCATCTGAAGTACCTTTCCATACCTTTCAGCAGTCTCCTGACACTCTTCTCCGGATCGGACTTCCTGCCTCTCCTCCTGAGGGTGAATGATGAGAGCCTCTCCCTCCTCTCCTCCAGGGCCACCATGAATCCCGCAATGTCATCGGCCCTTGTCTTGGGATCCTGATAGATGACATACTTCCTGTCCCCCAGTATTCTCTCTGTGGCGAACATCACGCCGCCGGACGTTGTTATTGCATTGCCGGAAAGCTGCATCTCGTCATCCGTCACGGACGATGTGCAGCGATCAAATGCATTCTCGTTTGCGCTCACCCCTCCGATCACGTTATAGCCTGCCTTCATGAGACCACGGATGTTGTCATCGCTGCTCATGCCACGATCCATGACAACTATGAGATTACGCATCCCGGATGTGCTGAAACGACTGCGGATCTCATCGACTGTGGAAACGTCCACCCTGTTGCCCCTGTATATGCGGTAGAGAACTGGAAAGCCGTCGCCTCTCCTCACAACGACGCCCATGCCTATCTTTCTCCTATCCTTCTGTGACTGGGGATAGCCGAACTCTGCATACCATGACTTAGAGCCGTTGTATATGATCTGAGTGCGATCGTAATACACATATCTGGATCCTGGACCCCATACCCTCTCCACGTTCTGCCTGAATGCCTGGGAGATTGCGTACGTCTTATCTCGCATCAGATCCGTGTCCTGCCTGCACACAGAGTCCAGGACACCAAGAAGAGAATCCTCTGAGAACGCTCCTTCCTGCTCATTGAGCCAGTATCTCATCGCAGACCTACCGTACCATTCCTCTATGTCGTCGAGCGCCATCCTGCCCGTGAGGTGGTTCACCACCAGTACCAGGAGAGCCTTTCCGGCAGATGTCCCCCTCCTCGGTGCGAACCTCTCCACCGTGCGGATGAAGTCGATCTTCATGGCGGTATCGTATATCAACGCAAGGTCACCGAATGGCAAGATCTCGTCAACCTCTGGCCTGACAGTGTGCTTGGGATGCAGCACCTTCTCGTCCCCCTCAATTGTGACCCTTCCGTGATAAGCCACTATCCTCTGCTTCGGCCTTCCCGTCTCCCTGTCTCTGTAAGCTTCTATCTCATACCTGTAGGTTCTGCCGTTTATGCTCTTGTCGTAGATGAATGACATGTAATGGTTAATACCATTACGGA
>JACWAC010000006.1 GCA_014874235.1 Thermoplasmatales archaeon | reverse complement strand
GGTCTTTCTCCTGGGAACCGGAGGGACCATTGCTAGCTATGTGTATTATGAAACGGGCGCCGTTAAACCCGCTACTAATGTCCAGGAAATGCTTTACGCTCAACCAGATCTTGCGAAGATTGCGACAATAGATGCAGAAATAATTCTAAACATGCTCTCCGAAGATATGCAGAAGAAAGACTGGACCAAAATAGCGAAAAAGATCTATGAAAAGATTGGTCAGGGGGAGGGAGTCGTGGTGACACATGGCACTGATGTGCTATCTTTCACCTCGTCAGCACTCTCATTCATGATTGAAAATCCAAAAGCACCCATTGTGCTTACTGCCTCCCAGAGATCCCCGGATAGACCTTCTTCCGATGCATTCTTCAATCTTTCCGGTGCTGTAAAGGTCGCACAATCAGACATTGGAGAGGTCTGTGTCGTAATGCATTCGTCCACCAGTGATGATGTTCTGGACATTCATTCCGGAGTACGGTTGAGAAAGATGCATTCATCAAGAAGAGACGCATTCAAGAGCATAAATTCCGAGCCCATCGGGAGTATTGACAAGAATCTTGAAATAAGATGGAAGAAGCCTGAGAGAGTGAACGACAAGCCGATGAAGCTCTACGACAAGATAAGCGAAAAGGTTGGGTTGCTCTACTTTTACCCGGGACTGAGCGAGGAGCTATTCAGCAAATTTGCTGATACAAATGACGGACTGATTGTTGCAGGTACGGGACTGGGGCACATTACAAACAGATTCGTCTCCAAGATCAAGGATTACACTTCTCAAGGTAAAATAATAGGAGTCACCACCCAGTGTCTGTACGGCAGCGTCGACCTGGACGTTTATACCACAGGAAGGAACATGTTAGGGGCTGGAGTAATTCCGCTTGAAGACATGCTCCCAGAAGTGGCATACACAAAGTTGTCATTTCTGCTCGGTAACTTTGATACCAACACCGCCCGACAACTACTAACAAAAAATCTCAGGGGGGAGATTTCTGAAAGAAGAACAGAATGACGTAAAAATAGGACTGGAAATTCACTTTCAGGTCAAGGGAAGGAAGCTGTTCTGTGAGTGCATTGGAGAAGAGAGTTCATCTGAACTAGGGACATTTCGAAGGAAACTCACAGTTGTCTCAGGAGAGAAGTCAGAGAAAGATATCGCAGCTTTGCAGGAGTCGTTGAAAGGGAAGGACTTCGAGTATGTCAAGACCGAAAATTCCTGTTTGGTGGAAATGGACGAGGAACCACCGCATTTACCAGGAAAGGAAACGTTAGAGACAGCAATAATTGTCTCCCTGATTTTAGGTTGCAGAATCGTTGACAACGTGCATTTCATGAGGAAGATCGTCATTGACGGATCAAACACTTCAGGGTTTCAGAGAACTGGGATTGTTGGTCTGCACGGTATCTTCAAGGAGAACTCCAAGAACATTGGGATAACGTCGATAACACTGGAAGAGGAGGCCTGTAAGAAGATAATGGAAGATGAAAAGAAAATCGTTTATTCCTTGGATAGGCTTGGAATTCCATTAATAGAAATAGCCACTGATCCAGATATTCGTTCCCCCAAGGAAGCGAGGGAAGTGGCAGAACGCATCGGTCTCGCTGTGAAACAGAGTGGAATGATTCGAAGAGAGGCGAGTAGCATTCGACAGGACCTCAACGTCTCCATCAGAGGTGGTAACAGGGTTGAGATCAAAGGAGTTCAATCACTTTCACAGATCGAAAGAGTGCTTTCAAAGGAGATTGAAAGACAGGAATCGCTCGTAGAAATAGTGGACGTTCTAAAGGGCAGGAAAGTGTCAACAGAACTCTTGCTCGAAGATCTGACCAATTCGGCTTTCTTCAAAACGTCGGAGCTTTTTACAAAAGGGATCAAGACAGGAAGGAGAGTGTATGGGTTCAGTCTTCCAGGTCTTTCTGGAGTCCTGAACAGCGGCAAGTATCGTCTGGGAAGAGAGATTGCAGAAAGACTGAAAGCTGTTGGAATAGGAGGATTCATCCATTCCGATGAACTGCCAAACTATGGAATTGAAGAAAAGGAAAAACAGGAGATATCGAGAAGACTTCGATCAAAAGACGATGATGCATTTGGTTTGGTAGTCCTCGAATCGTCTAGGATTGAGATGTGCATAGAGATAATTCAAAACAGAATTCAAGAGGCACTTAAGGGAGTTCCCGCCGAAACAAGAGGGGCTTTGGAGACCGGCACAAAATACCTGAGACCGCTTCCAGGAAGTTCCCGAATGTATCCGGAGACTGACATACCGCTCATTCCCCTCGATTCAACGTATGTGAAAGAAGTTGAGGGGAGAGTGCCTCCCTCTGTCGAACACCGAGTTAAACATCTTGAGTCCCTAGGCATACCCAGGCAGGAGGCTTTCAATTCTCTTTGGAAAGAATACGATGATGTGCTGGAGTCGTTCGTTCACGATTACGGTAACCCGAAGATATGTGCCAAATTCCTTTCCGTTGTCTATTCCACGGAATCTCCAGATGTTGAAAAGGCGAGGATCTTGGCTGAAAGATTTTTCAAGGGCAATATTCCTTCAGAATCTCTCGAGTCGTTGTACCAGGAAGGAGAGTTCGAACTCTCGGAAAACAGGAAGATTATACTCTTAAACAAGAGCTCGTTGAATTTTAGCCTGGCTCTACAGGACCATTCTGAAACCAAAGAGATTGGACCAGACTTCAGGATAAAGAGTGAGAATATCGACACGCTCGTCAAGATAATTGATAGCGTGGTCAAGGAAAATGAACAGTTGATACGAGAAAGAAGGGAAGGTTCGTTCAAGCTTCTGATGGGAAGAGTGATGAAGGAGGTCAGGGGACAGTTTGATGGAAATGAGATATCAAGACTGTTGAGTCAGAAGATAAATGAAGTGATTAGCAGGAAGTGAAATTCCTGGTTGTAAATTATCGGTTCTGCAAAGGAAATTCTGAGTCTAATCAATGAGTAAGGACTACGTCGGTAAGAGAAGAAATTAAGGAAAGTTTAAGTCTCAGATATGTTTAAAAGTGAGACTAAAGATGGAAGAATCAACAGAATTTCCGAAGTTCAAGTGCCTGATAACGGACGCGATGGAGGAGTACGATTCTGGTGTCTGGGAATTCTTCAGGCACTACGACAGTATCCTGTCCGAATTTGGCCAACTGATGCTCACCGATGGAGAATGGAAGGACAATTATCTAAAACTGATTCGATACTACTCAGACCTTGGTTCCGCAATAATCCTGAAAAGGAAGGCTCCTGATCCGGGATTTATGACGGGCCTCATCTCAACAGAGATTGAGAATACTGATCCGGAGGATGTACTTCTGAGGGCAACGAATACCGATATCGGATTCCTTCTCAAGCTTGGGGCGGAACTGGAAAAACTTATGGGCGAGTACGTCAGGCTCAGCAAAACACCCAGGTTCGCAGAGAGTTTCGCAAAGGACAAGTTCGAGGGAATCAGACTTCTAGCGAAGGCAGTCTACAGCAGAGGAGTAAATAAGTCTAGACGGTGATCTAGTTCAAGAATTGGGATGTAACGAACAAATTATATTAGACCGAATCCGTTGCCAATTTGTGATAGACGTCAACATACTCAGGAAGACACCTGAGATTCTCTTTGACAGCCAGAAGAGAAGGTTCCAGGACGATAAAATCATCAAAGAAGCGATCAAGCTGGATTCCGACTGGAGAGAGCTTCTGAGAAAGTCTAACGATCTAAAGGCTGACAAGAACAAGCTTGTCAGGGAGATAGGAGAGAAAGTGAGAGCAGGAGAAAATCCGGATTCTGTTAAGGTGAGGGCATCTGAAATTGACAAAAATATAGGAGATTACGAGGTTAAGCTCAGGGAGATAGAGACGAACAGGGATGACATCCTTCGAAAGATTCCGAACATCGCAGATGCTGGAGCTCCCGTTGCGAAAGATGACTCGGGCAATCTTCCAATTTACTTCGAAGGGAGGGCGAAGGTATTCAAAGGGGACCTGGAGAGTTTCGTTGCACAGAGCAGGGGAAAGATGGAATACGATGCTTCCAGTTTCAAGCCACAGAGCCACGTAGACCTTCTGGTAAAGAGAAATCTTACGAACCTAGAGAATGCGGCAACTGTCTCTGGTTCAAGATTCTACTACCTGCTGGGAGATCTTGTGCTGCTGGAGTTGTCGATTGAGCACTTTGCACTGAAATTCTTGCAAAAAAAAGGATTCACGCTCGTTGAGCCTCCGTTCATGCTGAACAAAGAGGCAACGAACGGTGCCACGGACTTCACTGCATTTGAGGATACGCTCTACAAGGTGGAGGGAGAGGACCTTTATCTGATAGCGACCTCCGAACACCCAATTGCTGCCTACCAGGCAAACTCCATCCTGGAAGAGACAAATCTTCCATTGCTCTATGCTGGGATATCACCATGCTTCAGGAAGGAAGCGGGTGCTCATGGGAAGGACACGAAGGGGATCTTCAGAGTTCACCAGTTCAACAAGATCGAGCAATTCGCATTTGTCAAACCGGAAGATTCGAAAATCTACCACGAAAAACTTCTTGAAAATGCGAAGGAGTTCTATAGGGCACTTGAGATACCTTTCCGCATCGTGGATATTGCCACAGGAGATCTTGGAAATGTTGCCAGCAGAAAATTCGATATTGAGGCATGGTACCCTGCACAGGCACAATTCAGGGAAGTTGTCAGTGCATCGAACGTCCTCGACTACCAGGCGAGGCGACTCAAGGTGAGGTACAGGGCAAAGGAAGGAAATTTGTTCGTTCATACGCTCAACTCGACTCTAATTGCCACTACAAGAACACTGGTAGCAATCGTGGAAAACAATCAACAGGAGGACGGCACCATAGTAGTGCCAAAAGTGCTGAGAGATTCGATGGGGAAAGAGGTAATATAGGCTTTGGAACTTGAGTTTCCTGCACCAGACGAATTCCTGAAATACGTCGAGAAAGAAGGAATCGATGGACTGTACCCACTTCAGATAGAGGGCATCAAGATACTCTCCAGGGGCGATTCTCTCCTTCTAGCAACCCCCACTTCGTCAGGGAAGAGCCTGGTCGCATACTACGGCATACTGAGAGCCTGGAAGAGAGGGCTCCGATCGTTGTATGTAGTTCCGTTAAGGGCTTTGGCCGAAGAAAAGTACGAGGATTTGAAATTCTTTGTAGAACTGGGGTTGAAGGTCGGCATCAGCACCGGCGACTACGATAGACCATCTAACTACCTGAAAAACTACGACGTGATAATATCGACCTCTGAGAAAGTTGACTCGCTTCTAAGGAACAATCCATCTGTGTTCGATAATTTGGGTTTCGTGGTGTTTGACGAAATTCACAACATACTTGACCAGTCCAGGGGAAGCACTCTTGAGATCGTCATTTCTAAGATCAGGTTTCTCATTGAGGGAGCTCAGTTCATTGCAATGTCCGCAACCGTTAGAAACGTGCAGGATATAGCAATGTGGTTGAATTCTCTCGAAGTTACAAGTGACTTCCGTCCCGTGCCTTTGAGGAAGTTCGTTCTGACTCTGGATTCCGTCGTAGACGAGGACGGTCTATTGGTATCTGACGTCGATACATTCGAGGACTTCGTCACAGACTCCCTTGACAACTCGGGTCAGACCCTTATCTTCGTTCGATCGCGAAAATCGGCAGAGAGCACCGCCGAAAAAATGAGCCGATTCGTTGAAAGGAAACTAGGGACGAGGGAAAGGGAAGCGCTTGCAGAACTGAAGTACGATGCTGATTCACCGGGGTATCAAAAACTAATGCCGATCATCACGAAAGGAGTGGGGTATCACCACGCGGGCATGCTCTCTGAACAGAGGAGACTCGTTGAGCGACTCTTCAGGGAAAGAAAGATCAAGGTGATAGTCGCAACAACGACTCTTGCTGCGGGCCTTAACCTACCTGCGAGATCTGTCATTATCAAGGACGTATACAGATACGATGGATTTTCATCCGTACTGATCCCGAATCTGGAAGTGCAGCAGATGCTCGGAAGGGCGGGCAGGGTGAAGTACGACAGGATTGGAAACGGATACATCTACTCTCCAAAGAACAGACTTCAAGAAGTATTTTCGACGTACGTAAACGGAGAGTTGGAAGGAATAACTTCGAGGATAAACGAGAGCAAGATCAGGATGCACACCCTTGGATTGATTTCTTCAGGAATGAGCAAAGATTTCTCCTCCTTAAGCAAATTCTTTTCGACCACTCTCGCATTTCATGAGGGACTAAAACTGGACGAATGGATCACCAAAAGTCTGACTTTTCTTAAGGAAAACAACATGATAAGGGGAACGGATTCCTATAAGCCAACTCCGTTTGGAAGGAAAGTTTCTGAACTCTACATAGACCCTCTCACGGGCGTGATTCTGCGAAACACGGTTCCTCTCGAGAATATCGATGACGTTCTTCTGGGCATCAGCTCTACTCCAGACATGCCCTCCCTTTATGTTTCCGAAAGCGAATCTTTCCCGTACATACCCCCTTCCCACCTCCCTTTCCATCCAGAACCCGAACAAATGAAAGTGGCACTGATTCTTGGTGACTGGATAGAAGAACTCCCCGAAGATGCCATAGTGGAGAAATATCACATCTGGCCAGCAGACCTGAGAAACAGGGTGGAGATTGCTGACTGGCTGTCTCATTCCCTCTACGAGATATCGCGCGCACTGAACCTGGGAAGAACGGAACTCAGAGTTTTAAATTATCGCGTTTCAAACGGAATACATCAGGATCTAATTCCCCTGGTGTTCCTTCCAAACGTTGGAAGGGTCAGAGCGAGAAGACTAAAGATAAACGGTTTTGACTTGGAACGACTGGCAATCTCCACTCCGAGAGACTTAGAGAGAATACAGGGATTCGGAGAGAGAATCTCTGAAAGCATAATCAAAGAGGCAAAAAAACTGGTTGAAAAACAGGTCGCTCACGGTTTATGATATTTATAAACTGCTACATTTTTATTCCGAGTGATTTCAGGAATTTCAGGTCCTTGGGATAACCCTCTTCGCCTTCAGGAGTTTCAAGGAATGCTGGGACTTTTGCAAGCTTTGTTTCCTTGAAGAGGTTGATGAAGAAACTGTGAGAAAGAGTACCTTTGCCTAGATTCTCGTGTCTATCCAGATGCTTGTTGAAAGGGTATTTCGAATCGTTAAGGTGGAATGCCCTTATCAGCTTGATACCTACCTTTGAATCGAATTCTGAAAGGAATGAGTCAAACTTGTTGCTCAGGTCGTAGCCAGCCTGGTAGGCATGGCACGTATCTATGCAAAATCCGATCCTGTCGGTGTTGATGCTGTTTTCTGCCAGATATGCGAGGTGTTCCAGCGAGTATCCTACCATCGATCCCTGCCCGGCAGTGTTCTCGACCACCAGCTTCACCTTTGCTGCCTTCGTTTCCTCTATTGCCAAGTTCATAGCACCCGCGATTCGCTTTAGTGCGCTTCCTTCTCCAGAACCCATGTGAGCTCCAGGATGAAAAATCAAGAATGGAACTCCCAGTTCTTCCGCCCTCCTGATTTCATCGAGGAATGCACCGTATGACATTTTGAATTTGTCTTCTTCCGGGCTTCCAAGGTTGAGAAGATATGAAGCGTGGATGGCTTCGTCCACTATGCCCGCCTGTTTTGAAGCTGTGACGTGCGCCTCAGCGTCTTCTTTGGTCAGGGGACGTGACTTCCATTGCATCTGGTTCTTTGAAAAGAACTGGTACGTCTTCAGTCCAAGAGCGTGTGCATTCCCTGGTAGCTTCGAGAATCCATCCTTTGTGGATAGGTGAGCACCTATGTTCATCTTCGGATTAGCCTGTCTGTAAAGATGCTCTCCATTCTAGCAATCGGTAATCCCGCAGAATTAACGATGGGAGAATCCGAAGGAGGCACCTCGAAATAGTTCGTTATGTGCTCGGCAATCCTGTCACCAAACGAAGGAACGTGATCGTTCTGGTAGAGCACGCCCAGGGGTATCTTGTCTCCCCACTCAAGCGACTTGTGAATCGCCTGGAGATACTTCTTTTCGGATGCTTCTGACGTTGCTTCCCTGACCTCGGGGTCCCAGGTCGGGTCCTTGTCAAGGTAGTATATCCTCTTCTCGTACCATTCCTTTGTGTTGACATCGTTGTAGGTCGGGCAGGGCTGTAGCAGGTCTATCACAGAAGTACCTCTGTGCTTTACGGCTTTCATTATGATGTCTTTTGTATTTTTCACGTCGAAGGAAAACGCTCTTGCTACGAAAGTGTAGCCCACAGTAAGTGCAAGTGCAATGGGATTGAGTGAATCCAGGATGTTTGGCCTCTGAAGCCCCTTTGTCTTTTCCCCTCTTGGCAGTGTGGGAGAAGCTTGTCCCTTTGTCAGCCCATATACCCCGTTGTTGTGAATTATAACTGTCATATCGACGTTCCTTCTGCCAGCAGCAACGAAGTGACCCGCGCCGATGCTGAGCAAATCTCCATCTCCTCCATCTGCTATCACAGTCAGATTTGGATTTGCTAGCTTTACTCCGGTTGCAAATGGTATCACTCTTCCGTGAAGGGTGTGCATTCCAGGAGCGTTGATGTAATGGGGCGTCTTTGCAGAACACCCGATGCCGGAGAAGATTGCGAAATCTTCTGGCTTCTTGTTCATCTCCATCATGGATTGTTGCAGTGCCGCTAGAATTCCGAAGTCGCCACAGCCCGGGCACCAGTCTACCCAGAGATCGGTCCTGTAATTATGCACCACGGACCATCACCACCTTGCTTTCTTTCTTTTCCAATACACGCTTGATACCATCATAAACCTCATCATCAGTTGTGTGCCTCCCATTGTATTTCAGAATAAAATTCTCAACTTCAAACCCACAATTCTGTTTCACCAGAAGTGCGAGCTGACCGGTATAATTGTTTTCCAGGTCGATAACCAGCTTAGCAGAAGAAAGATACTTTGAGACAAGTTCCGAAGGAAATGGATTCATGAGCTTCACGTAAACCAAGTTTGCCTTTACGCCTTCTTCCTTCATTTTCTCGAACACACTCAAGATAACGCCCTTGTTACTCCCCCAGGAGAGGAGCGTCACATCGGCTTCAGGATCTCCAATCAATTCCACCTGTTCCTCCTCGGGTATCTCTTTAAGTATTGTCTGAAGCTTGGACATTCTCTTGACCATCATTGCATCCCTGGTCTCTGGGTCCTCTGTGATGTGCCCCAGTTCGCTGTGCTCATCCCCGGTCAGCCATATGATGTTCTTTCCGAACATTCCCATAGGAGATATGCCATCCTCTGTTAGCTTAAATCTCTCAAAGTTTTCTGAGTTTGGAGCGAGCTTCCACCTCTCAATCTTGATCTTGCTGTAATCCAGACCATCAACCAGGAAGAACGAGTTTGCGAGATTCTTGTCAAGAATGTGTATTACCGGGACCTGGAATTTCTCTGCGTAATTGAAAACCCTGATTGCGTCATATATTGCCTCCGGAACATCTCCAGACGAGTAAACTATCTTTGCGAATTCTCCGTGGCCAGCGTTGATTGCAAACATGAGATCTGCCTGTGAATTCCTGGTAGGAAGTCCCGTACTCGGACCCCCTCTCTGATAGAGACTCACTACGACCGGTACTTCGTTGATTCCAGCATAACCCAGTGCTTCCGCCATCAGCGAAAATCCAGGTCCTGAAGTGCCGGTGGCTGTCCTCGTACCGGTCATCGCTCCAGATATAGCCATCGCAACTGCGGCTATCTCGTCCTCTGCCTGCACAACGACAACTCCCGTGTTCTTGAGCACCTCATTTTCCTTGTCCATGTCCCCTCCCATAACTGGTTCAAAGTAATCGTGTCCCTCGAGGAAGAAGCTCTCGTCTGCAGCAGGAGTTATGGGGTAGTATGTCTGAAGCTTCAGTCCTCCTATGACCTTCCCGATTCCTATTGCCTCGTTTCCAGTGAGGATGTATTTGTCCTTCGCCGACCTCACAGGGAGTTCTTTGATGTTGACAACGTTGTGGGTCCTGACAAAATCGTAACCCGAAAGAACGATTTTTTCGTTGTCCTCTATTACTTCCTTCTTCTTTCCGAATACGCTCTCGATTCCCCTAGAGGTAAATTCTTGAGGAAGGCCCATTAGGGCCATTGCGAGTGATGCTCCGAGGGTGTTGGCATACCTAGCTGGGGGCTTGTTCGGTCCGAGTGCCGCAACCACCAGGTTCCTGAAAGAAACCGGATAGGGTGTCGCTCCCTTACTCTGCATGTATTTTACCGCTCCCGCCAGTGTGGTTTCAAATCCTCCATCCTTCAATCTGTCTATCACGTGCTTCTTGGTTTCTGGCTCCATGGTGAGAACTTGCTCTATCTTGGTATTCGCCAAATCTTCATCATAAAGAACTTTTGTAATGTCAGATACGTCTTCCATGTGCACGAAAGGGCTCTCATAGTCAAGGCAGACGAGAAGGTCCACAGGATACCTCAAGCTCCTGACGGGAGTCTCCTTGACTCTCACGTGGAAGTAGCTGTGTCTTCCCTTAATGTTCGAGTAATATTCCCTTATTCCGTATGCCTCATAGCCTGCTATGGAAAAGGCACGGATGACGATTTGAGCGGCACTATCAATACCGCCTCCCTGGGGTCCTCCAATTATTAGGTCGATATCTACTAAAGGCATGACTTCGACAGTCTATCTGAGTTAAAATAATTTGTTGGGATTTTTAAGCTAAAATACTCATTCTTTGCATCAGTTTCGATTCAAGTATTTTAGAGCAGGAAATGTCCTTACACGAGCCGGAGAATAAAAGTTTTGATCTGACTGGCAGGGCAACAAATACATAAAGGATTTATAAGACCAGTCCATTAAACTTCGGTGGTGAATCTGGCCGTAGGTTTTGTTCTGATCAGTACAGTTCCAGGAAAGGAACACCAGGTATATAACGAGTTGTTAAAGATAAAGGAGATAGTGGAACTGCATCCCCTATTCGGTGAATACGACTTGATTGCAAAGCTAGAAACAAAGGACTTCACAGAGTTGGGTCAGATAGTTATGGAAAAGATCAGAGTAATAGAAGGTATTTTGGATACGAAGACATTAACGGGCATAAAGATGTAGGTAATGATATGACATCGTCTTTCGCAGAGATTTTTGTAGCAATGCTCCTCCTGATAATGGGGCTGTCATTGCTTGTGCTGGGTATTTTCGCAGCATATTTCGGGTCGGGAAAGGTCAGGACGTTCGGAATAGTGCTTGGAGTAGTTGGAATAATTGTATGGTTGATCACCTTTTTTGCGAGGGTCGCGCTCAATATCAGTCTCACAGGCGTGATCTACAATGGGGTACTCTACCTCGTTTCGGCAATCATTGGCGCGGTGATCGCTCTGCTGATATTCCTGGCAGTGCTGCTCAAGACCTAGAACTGATCAGAATTGTTCTCCCCAGAGTCGTTTGTTTCGGAAACAGTCAAGAAGATAAAGAATGATGTTACGGGGAGGGCTGTCATAGCAGTCTCGGGTGGTATTGACAGCACAGTCGCCGCCAAGATTGCATCTGATGCGCTTGGTTCGGAAGTCCTTGCCATCTATGTTGACACTGGACTGATGCGCCTTGGTGAGGAAAAGGACGTCAGAGAGATTCTTGCAAGACTCGGAATAAATTACAGGATATCACAAGAAGAGAGCCTCTTTCTAGAGAGGCTTAAGGGCAAAACTGATCCGGAGTCCAAGAGAAAAATAATCGGCAAGACCTTTATAGACGTTTTTGAAAGAGAGGCAACTGAGTTCGGTGCGAGTTACCTCGTTCAGGGTACCATCGCTCCCGATTGGATCGAATCCGGTGGAGGATTAAGGGATACTATCAAGAGCCATCACAACGTGGGTGGACTGCCAGAAAAGGTCAACCTGAAAATAGTGGAACCGCTACGAGACCTCTACAAGGATGAGGTCAGGGAGATAGCCGAGCACTACGGAATCCCAAAGATGAGACAACCATTTCCAGGCCCCGGGCTTGCGGTGAGAATCATCGGCGATGTTACCAAAGAGAAAGTGGACCTTCTGAAGCGAGCCACGTCCATCCTGGAATCGGAGATATCCGAGTTGAAGGAAGTCCCCTGGCAGTACTTTGTTGTGCTTTTGGGGGATAGAAGCACTGGAGTACATGGGGACAGGAGAGTATACGGATCAACGGTTGCAATCAGATGCGTCAATTCTACTGATGGCATGACCGCAAACTTCACTCCAATCCCCCTTGAAACGCTTGGGAAAATATCAAGGGACATCACGAACGGCATTCCTGAAATAAGTAGAGTGGTTTATGATGTTACAGACAAACCACCGGCGACTATCGAGTGGGAGTAGGTTGGGAGAATGTCGAAAGAGATGCAAGAGACTTACATTCCAGATACCTCCGTTATCGTAGACGGGAGATTCTGTGAGTTTCTGAAAGAAAAGACACCGGCAGAGGTAATCGTGCCAGAATCGCTGATCTCAGAGATAGAGCACCAGGCCAATGAGGGAAAGAGTATCGGATTTACCGGACTTGGAGAACTCAAGAGACTGAGAGAGATGTGCGATGAGGGAAAGATTTCCCTCACCTTCACTGGAAAGAGACCGGCAGAATGGCAGATAAAGAGGGCGAAGAGTGGCGAGATTGACGAACTGATCAGGCAATCTGCACTTGAGACAAATTCCTTGCTCGTCACAGGCGATTTCATTCAAAAGTCAATCGCAGAAATCAAGGGCATAAGAGTGCTCTACCTGGAACCAATCCAGATTCTTTCAAAGAGAATTGAGACGTTCTTCAAAGAAGATACGATGTCCGTTCACCTGAAGGAGGGAACAAAACCGAGGATGAAGGTGGGAAGACCTGGAACCTGGAATTTGGAGTATGGCAGTTCAACCCTGGACAGAGATGATCTCACCACGATAGCGAATGACATAGTCGAAAGGGCAAGGAACGACAGCAAGAGCATGATCGACATGGATGTCAGAGGTGCAACTGTTGTGCAGCTGAGGAACATCAGGATAATCATCACGAGGCCACCCGTCAGTGATGGACTCGAGATTACTGCAGTCAGGCCTATAACCAAACTTTCCCTAGAGAACTATCAACTCGGGGAATCGCTGATGAAGAGATTCCGTGAGAGGGCAGAAGGAATCATTATCTCGGGAAAACCAGGTGCTGGCAAGAGCACTTTCGTCCAGGCACTTGCGGAGTATTACAACTCGCTCGGAAAAGTTGTGAAAACCATCGAAAAACCGAGAGATTTGCAGGTCTCTCAGGAGATCACCCAGCTCACCCCTATCGAGGGATCCATAGAAAAGACGGGAGACATACTGCTTCTGGAAAGACCGGACTATACGGTCTTCGACGAAATCAGGATTTCGAGTGACTTCGCCACTTATTCTGACCTCAGACTGGCTGGAGTTGGGATGCTGGGAGTGATCCACGCATCGAGAGCGATAGACGCAATGCAGAGATTTGTAGGAAAGATCGAACTCGGCTTGATTCCTCAGGTGATTGATACCATTATATACATAGAAAACGGAGGGATCAAGGACGTGCTGGACCTGTCGTACTCGGTCAAAATACCCTCAGGGATGAGCGAGGAGGACCTTGCCAGGCCGATAATCGAAATAAAGGATTTCTTCAGTGGGGTTGTACTCTACGAGATATACACCTTTGGAGAGCAGGTTGTGGTGGTTCCGGTAAAGAAGAGACAGAAGCGGGACATGAAGGCCGTAGTCAATCAAATAGAAAAAGAACTCTACGACATCCCTCACAAGATAGACATTGGTGATTCTGGCAGACTGAAGCTCTACGTTCCGGAACAGTACATGGGCGAAGTTATCGGGAGAGGAGGAGGAAGAGTGAAGGGATTGGAACAGGATATCGGAATGCCCATTGACATAGAGGAGATGAATTTCAAGGCATCAGAAAGTGTAAGCGCGGAAGTTACTGCCAACAAGATCAATCTTCAAGTTGGTGGGGAGCTGAAGGACAAGGAGGTTGAAGTCCTTATTGAAGATTCGCCACTGTTCATCGCAAGGGTGTCAAAGAGCGGAATTATCCAGGTAAAAGCCAAATCGGTCCAAGGAAGGGCCCTGAGAACAGCCATATCACAGGGCAAGAAAATAAGGTACTCAATCATCTAGGCATTAGAATTTCGTACCAGATACTTTTATAACACCCTTTCAATGTATGATAGTTGAAACAGCTATTAGCCTTATCCGCGATCGTCATTGCGATCGTAGCAGTCGTTGCTTTTGCCCCAGCCATGGCTGTGTCAGAAGGTAACTCAGCTGAAAAAGTGCCAATAATTGGCGTTTTGTCAGTTGATTTAGGTAACAGTCCTTTTAGCTCCATGGAAACTTTCCAAATTCACCCCGGCCAGGGAACAGTCCATAGAACCAGCGCTTTTTTGAATATTTCTTTTGCCTACAATGCTGTTTCACCCATCAACGACTCCCTATTTTTTAATGATTCGATACACCTTTCAAAGAATCCTTTGATCGTTGACTTTCCAGTTCAAAACGGTACTTACAAACTATCTACTCCGCCTCAGCAATCATATCTCAACTCAATTTTTGTCAAGGGAAGTTCTTCCTTTACCTATGTCACGATCGTAGAATCGCTTCCGACACAGGACATCTATGCGAACGGGATTCAGATCAATGGGACACAGCAGTTGAATAATTCTGACTTCTACAACCTGACAATTGCTTACGGTAACTCCTCATTTGACGTGCATTCCCCCGGTCTGGCCTATGTGAGTAATGTTTTGACACGGGTCTCACTATCTATCAATACGGCTGCAGGTGACGGAAGTTCGATTTTGAGCTTTACTTTTCCGCTGAAGGATGGACCTTTCGCATTCTCATACAACCAGATCCTTTCTGCAGGGTATCCAATAAACAGCCAGGTACCTAACCAACTTCAAGTGCCGCCAGGATTTGTTAGTCCTTTGCTACAGCACCTGCTATCCAATTCTATTTCTCTCGGCATAGGTGCTGCAATATTCATTGCCCTAATCCTTGGGATGTTTGTTTATTATAAGAGAAAATAACTATCTTGACCACAGGTCCACGAAGTCCTGTATGAGCTTATCTGCAAACGATTCCTTGTACTCAACTATAAGTCCCTTGAACACTCCAATATCTTTCACCCTGTATGATGTACCCTTCTCGTTGAGAACCTTCTCTAAAATTCCATCGCTAATCATCAGTGCGAGATGGTAACTCAAGGTCGGGGAACTCACAGACAATTCCTTCTTCAGCTCTGCCGGTGCCCTCGGGTTGCCGTCCAGTAGAACCCTCAGGATCTTGTTCCTTACCCTGTTTCTGAGATGGCTCAAGACTCTGAACTGGTCTTCGTTGAATGCCTTGCTTGGAAAGTAACAGCTGGTGCCATTGATGTCCCTCACAATCAAGTCGTTTTCCTTGACAAGTGAGCTGAGATGGTATTGCAGTACCCCTGTAGAGACACGGAGTTCCCTCTGTATTCCCCTAAAGTGATGCCCTGGATTCTTCTTCACGAATTCCAGGATTTGATCCTTCCGGGTGAGGGCGGTCAATCCTTCACCTTGTTATCATCAGCGCAAGAAGAGAAAAAATCATCACGAAATCCCCGCCTATGAACAGCAGCAAGTTTACGGGTGTCCCAACGAATTCAAAGTAGATGAATATCAGATATTTCACAGACAATATCAGAAAGAAGATGGTTATTATCGCTCCTCGAAGTGTGTATTTCTTGAGTATCGTGGCTATCGAGAGACCGAGAAAGAGCAGAGAGAGCAGCATAATTAGTACAGACAGCAGCAGCACAGTGGACATGAACATGCAACTAAAGGTTGTTAAAATTTATTCCGTTCTATTTCTCACTCAAGATTCTTTGACATATAAGGACCCAGTCTTTCGTATCCATTCTTTCTGAAATATTCTCTCACTCCGATGCCAGAAATCACTGCTATGCCAGAGATCCCCATTTCCCTGGTTATCCCTTCTGCTTCTTGGAGAAGTCTTCTTCCATATCCTCTGTGCTGGTATTCTCCCTCTTCATCTATCCTTGCTTCCTTTCCAAAAGTCTTGATCTCCCTGATAAGAGTTTTTCCAACTAGTTCCGGTCTCTCTCCATTATCTCCAGGAATACGGAGCCTGAGAAAGGCGACTATCTTGTTGTTTTCGTCCACAAACTCCAGAAATTTCTCTAGACCGTTGGACGCCAGGTAATTGGTGATCTTCAGCTCTGTTTCGCCGCTTTGTTTATCGGTATGCCCGATTTCTCTGTATCTTATCTCCTGAATGTCATACCCCTTTTCCAGTGCCCTGTTAAGAGCAAGGTCGTGGAGGTCGCTTCTCTTTACACCCTGAACTATCTTGTACACAGGAATGTCCCTCTGGATCCTGTGTATCCTGACGTAATTTGGTATGTGTCTAAAATACTCTGACACAACTTCCACCGCCTCTTCACTTTCATAAGATCTGTACTCCCCCCTCCTGTATGCTTCGTAGTATTGAGTACCCTCAACAACTAGCGATGGGTAGATTTTAAGCATGTCTGGTCTCAGGGAAGCGTCATCAAACAATCTTTTCAGTGACTTCACATCCCCGGATGGGTCGACTCCGCCGATGCCCGGCATCAGGTGATAAAGCACCTTGAAAGCGGAGTCCTTGGCAAATCTTGTGGACCTGATAACATCGGAGATTCTGTGGGCACGCTTTGTTTCTCGATGAACGTCATTGAACACAGTCTGGACTCCCATTTCAACTTTCGTGGTCCCATACTCCAGGGCCAAGTTCATTTCCTTCTCAAAGAACCAGTCAGGTCTAGTCTCTACGGTGAGGCCGATACACCTGTTTTCTGCAAGTTCGTTTTCCAGAATCGAGGAGCGTAGGTCATGAGAAATAAACCCGTTCATTGCATCTAGGCTGCCCTTTATGAAATCCCTTTGATAGCCCTCTTCTCTTGCGGTAAAGGTGCCTCCCATCACTATCAGGTCTATCTTGTCAGTTGGATGCCCTATCCTCCTGAGTTGTTCCAACCTGTTCTTTGTCTGGAGGTAAGAGTTGTAGTTGTTCTGCTTCCCCCTCATAGCAGCAGGTTCAAAACCGGTATAGGACTGCGGTGACGAGAACTCGACTCCTCCAGGGCAGTAGGTGCACCTGCCATGAGGGCAGGAGAAAGGAGAGGTCATCACGGCTATGACAGAAACACCTGAAAGTGTTCTCGTAGGCTTTCTTGTTAGAAATTCGGAATACTTATCCCTCTCATCCTTTCTCAGCATCAGAAGTATGTCTGTGTTGCTGACTACCCTTGAGAGCTTGAACTTCTTTGAGAGAGATAGTCTCATCTTCTCTAGGTCTTCTTTCGTACTTACTGTCTTAATTGAACTGCGAACGTAATCCTCCAGGGAAGTGGACATTCCTTGCACGGTAATTTTATTTGATATTTTAACAACTCGTTATCTCTAAAGTGATCTTCAATTGAGATTGTCTGTTGACTTCAGTACCCTCAGCGCGTTTAGAGTGATTATCTCGTTTGGACCACTCCGTCCCCAGTCAACGACCTCCCTGCTACGTAGGCTTCTGGCAACCGAGAGGTAGTTCTTGTCAATCGGTGTCCAGTAGTGTCCTTTGGATTTCCAAGTCCCTTCTGGACCGCATTTCTCTTCCAGGAGATCCAGCGACTCCTTCATCCTTCCTTTCCTCTACCAGCCAGACATAGAACCCTCATCGATTCCAGAAAATGGTAATGCCGGTAAACGGGATATCGCAGTTTCAGCCATTTCACACTAGAGATTTCTCCTGTGCGATGCGACTTGAAAATGTGATGTGAAAGGAACAGTTCCGCTGCCCTGTCCTTGCTCTTCTTTACTTCCTTGTCTCCGGTCTTCTTGTAGAGAATTTATGTGGGTATTGGGAATCCTCTGGAGTAATAATTTCACAAAATTATTTATAAAGTCTCACCATTATGAATGAAGTGCCTAACGCCTGTCTC
>JACWAC010000055.1 GCA_014874235.1 Thermoplasmatales archaeon | reverse complement strand
TCCTTAGCAGTTTGTCACCAATACCCCTACCCCCGAATCTCTTATCTACATATACCCCAAAAATGTCTGCAATGTGATCGTTTTTTTCTTCTGTTTCTTTGAATAGAAGTAATCATCCCAACAGGCTTTCCTTCTACTAGTGCAAACACAACGTTCTTTATTCTGGTCTGCCAAACATCTTTTCCTAAATCCACTTCGTCTTCATAAGAACTTAGAAATGCCTTGGGATCCTTTTTAAGAGCGTCCAGCCTCAGCTTCCTGAATTCTTCCCATCTCTCTGGTGACAATTCAGATATTCCGACTCTCGTCTCTATTTGCTTTACGCTTTTCAGTCTCTTCATTTATGTTACCATAAGTACAGCTTCTACAATTCTGTTTTGTCTCCAAAATCTCTCAATCTGAGCATAGTTTCTTTCCATATATCGCACTCATGTGGTAATCTTAAGCCAAGATCTCACATAATCAACGGATGTTTGACTGGACTGTGAGAATCTTGTTATTCACCCAAAACAAGTACAGAGACCAGTTCCAATCGGACAGATTCCAGATTATTAGGAGTGGAAAGCACACAACAGAAGTGGACATGAGATTTTCCAGCTTGAATGAGGGGCTGAAACACGTTTCTGATATTCAGGGCATCAAAGAACTATGTATATTCATGCGCGGGGAGTCTATTCCACTGAACGGTCCGAGAGAAGAAAGAGAAGGAGCTCTGGAAGGAGTTCACTCAATGAGTGAAGAAAAGTACTGGTTGGCACATGAAATTTTTGAGGATTTTTGGAAACATTTCGAAGGGGAAAAAAGCAGGTTCTATCATGGTGTGGTTCTGCTGTGTGTAGCGATGGTCCATTTCCAGATGCACCACGAATCAAACGCACTTCGATTATTTGCGGAGGCCAAAAGAGAACTTGATCCTTTTATTAGGGAAACGGACACTTGGGATTTCTCTTACCCATTGAAAGCATCTATATTGAAACGTATCGAGAACCTGTCTCTTTCCTTGGTTGGGCCTTAGATGTCTCACCCTTTATCCATAATCAGTCTAAAGTTGCTATTTTCCTTTCCCATTATGTGTATGAAAATTGCAAGGGTCGAGATGAGCATGAATACTATGCTGAAAATCAGGAGCGTCTTTTCAAGGCCTATGACCGAGGCCGAATAACCCAGGAAAGGTTCTGCTAAAGCGGTAAAAAGAGCACTCACTAGGAATATCACGGAGAGGACTGTTGCCCGAATCTCGGAGGGGACCAGGATGTTGACTTCCTCGCTTAGTATGTTTGAATAGAACCCAAATATCACCGAATTGAGTATCAGGAAGACCAGTGAGAAGTAATTTTCCACTAGACCGGGTATGTAGATAGTGAAGAATGTGAGCGAGGTGAACAGCAGCATTGCGAAAAATCTGTTCCTTGCAATGAAGGCAAATCTCTGGGTGTTGAATGATCCCAGTCCTCTAAGAAGTACGTCTACGAAAAAAATTACACCTATCATTCCCGTACCTATCCCCATTTCCTTGTAGTAGGGTTGCTTGAAGATGAGCATCATGTTAAAGTTGAGCAACAGAGCAACTCTCAGGAGGATGATGCTCATGATTCTTCTGTCCCTTACATAACTTCCAAGTTTAGGGACGTGAATGCCGTGGGTCTTATCTCTCTTCCTTTCCCTCAATTTTAGCGTGTAGACAGAAGAGAATAACACGAGTATTGCAGTGAGAAGTATGACTATCTTCAACCCTATGAATTCTCCTATGAATCCACCGAGAAGGGATGCAATAGCGACTGACAGAGCTGATAGAAAGTTTACGGTGCCTATTATTTTTAGATATTTCAGATTGTGAGATGTTGAATATTCATAGCTGACGCTCTCCAGTGCGCTATTATTTATTGCCACTCCGATTCCCCACACGGCATAACTGATAGCGATACCAATGAATGTCTGAAACAGACCGAAGAAGATTATTCCCGTTCCGGTTAGAATTGACGATATGAAGAGTGCATTCCTCCTCCCTATGGAATCCGTTATCCTTCCCATCGGTATGCTTGACAGAACTATCGCAAGATAGAACACCACGTCCAGCACAGTCACCAAAAATATGCTATATCCTAAGTCCAGGAGATACAGCACCCAAATGGGATTTAAGAGGAGGAATGAGAAAAAGAAGGTATATATGTAGATGTTTCGAAGTCCACTTTTCAAGCTTTAGCTCCTTTGAAGTGATTATGACCAAGCTATTACTTTTTTTATCTCCAGTTTTTCCTTTTCCGAGAAGATCTTTAGGTCTTCCGGTTCATACTTTCCTGTGATTATTCTCTCCATTTGCATTGCTTTGCCTTGAGTCTCCATAAACCTGATTGCTTCAGCATAGTGGGCCTTCGCACCGTCAACGCTACCAACTACGACGACATTCCTGTCGACAATATTCTCCAATACTTCGTATGTCGAAGAGGGTAGCTGGCCACTCGTACCGAACATTATTGCAATTCCGTTGTTTCTGATGTTATCTGTGATCTCCTTCAGTACGTCCATGGCACCTACCGCATCTATCGCAGCGTCCATTGGCTGATCCTTCACTTTTCGTCCGAGGGTCTCGGACGACGTATCAAGGTAATCAATCTTGTTACTATCAAGATAATCCATGACATTTTCTCCCAAGGGGTGCCTGTTGACCTCGACCACATTTATTCCAAGTGACTTGAAGACAGTTGAGATCAGCAGACCCTCTGTACCTGTTCCGAATACGTACAGATTCTTGCATGAAAGCGTAGAATCGTCGCAGTACCAAGGGATTCTCATTCTCATGAACTGAAAAATCTCCTTCATTTTCATGACGTTCTTCATTGGTTCTGTGAGAACTGCAATATCGAGGATCGATGGGTCGTTGACCTTCACAAGGAAGCGAGGATCTTCCACGAACTCATCCCGCATGAAACCGTTCTTTCCCCTGATTCCTGCTTCAACGAAGTCTCCATCCTCACAAAAGTCTTGTCTCCCAAGTCTGCACATCCTACATTTGCCTGGTCTCCTGACCATGGGGACTACTATGTCACCCTCCTTGAAACCAGAGTTTTCGTCTGATTCGGTGACGATTCCAACGGCTTCATGCCCGAGTATCAAGGAACTCCCTAATTCCGGCCTCACAAATGCCAATCTACCGGCAGCTATCTCCTTGTCTGTTCCGCAGATTCCGGTGCGATAAGTCTTGATTTTTAAGCCATTCTTACTCTCTATATTTACCTGTGAGAGTTTCACCCCCCCTCCTGGCGGTACTGTTGTTATAGCCCTCATATTACTCCTCTATTGCCACTACCCTTGCCGGAGCTCCATCTCCGTCCTTGATAAGAATAGGCAAGACTTGGACAATGAAGTTATGATTTATCAGAGGTGATAACGTCTTGGAGTTGAGGTTTTCAACAATAGGTATTGAACTTCCAAGGAGGATGCGATGCGCTTCAAAGTTCTTTGAACCCGAAACTTCTGCTGATGGGGAGTCTATGCCCACAAGTTTTGCCCCATAGTCCCTGAGTTTTTTAGCATCCAACTTGTCTATGTAGCTGAAATTTTCAAAAGTACTGAATTTGTCCCAATTATTGTTATAACCAGTATAGAGGAAGACGATCTCATAGTGGTGTTCAGGTAACTTTATTCCTTCAGTTGGATTGTATGAAATGCAGGTCCCAGCTCCTCTTAGATCTGAGAGATCGAGCTGATCCAACGTCTTACCTCCCTTTATAAAGTGTGCGGGGGCATCCAGATGAGTGCCTGTGTGTGTTCCAATTTTCAACTCTTTTATGTTGTAACCGTCTCTTTCAATGCTCTTGTACTGCTTGACTTCTGGTATTGGGTCCCCTCCAAAGTACGGCATGCCATCTTTTATTGGAAGCGAAAGGTCGTGGATCTTCAGACCCATCATCCCTTCTTAAAGGTACCCTTGACCACCCATGGTGGTTCTTCTGGATTGAAAGATTCCATCTTGTCTGTCTTGTAATCGTTTAAAATCCTGTCATCTATCTCTATACCCAGACCTGGTTTCCCACTCAGTGAGAAGTAGCCATCCTCGAGCTTGTAACCTGCTTTGACTAGTCCCTTCTTCCATTTTGGCCAGAATTTTTCGAAGCTTTCCTGGATCAGAAAGTTCGGGATGTTATAGTCAAGATGGAGAGTTGCAGCCGTTTGAATGGGTCCAAATGCATTATGATAAGCAACTTCTACTCCGAATGAATCTGCCAGGGTGGCTGATTCCTTCCCTTGTATTATTCCTCCAACATTTGTGATATCAGGTTGAATGACATCCACTAGATCTGAGGTGAAATACGGAAGGAAGAGATTTTTGTTTAGCACTCTTTCCCCCAGCGCAATCCGCATGTCCGTTCTCTCTCTCAATCTTTTCAGTCCAATGAACTGATCCGGGTGCACTGGTTCCTCAACAAAGAATGGTTCGAGATCCTCAATACCCTCTGCCATTCTTATGGCCGAATTCGCAGAAAATCTGCCGTGACATTCAATCAGAAGATCCAGCTTCGTTTTCTCCTTGAGCGTTTCTATAATCTTCCTTGCTTTCCCCACTCCCTCTTCGTATATCTTGTCATAGTTCGGTCCGAATGGATCGAATTTGGCAGCAGTGAACCCCATTCCTGCTACCTGCTTGGCCTTTGCAAGAAAATCCTGCGGAGTTATGCAGTTGTCGTACCATCCATTAGCGTAAGCCCTGACCTTATCTCTCAACTTTCCTCCCAGCAGGTTGTAGATTGGAGCACCGTATTCCTTACCAACTGCATCCCAAGAGGCAATTTCGAAAGCGCTCAGTGCAGCAGTAGATTCCATTGAAACTGGCAGATAGAAAGAATGCTTGTAGAACTCGAGATAGTTCTTTCTGATTTCCTCTACCTCCTTGTTCAAGAATACCCTTCTAACTTCTCTCATCTCCTCATATACTGGCCTTGTCATCAACGTGGTGGGAGCTTCTCCATAACCTACTTCTCCGTCACTCGTTACAATTCTTAAGACCAGGATCGTGGAACTCCACGGACTTGACTTCTCACCTTCCTCTCCAAGTTCAAATATATCAATATCCTTAATTCGTGTCATATTGATATTCATCGAAAGAAGGGTAAAAACATTTTCTAGTCTAATTCTCTTGGATACTTCACGAATTTTCTGCGTCAGTGTGTAGTTAAGTCTCTTCGATTCCTTGATGTTTCGTATACAGAAAGTGCTACAGGTGCAAGGTCGACAGTTCTATCGGCGACCTTTATGATAGGCACGTCCCTGTAATATTTTCCAAGTTCGTTATCGACAGATTCTTTGAGTTCCGAAATCAGGGTTGGGTCGTTCTTCATGAGTCCTCCCCCAAGGAATATGGCTTCCGGATCGAATTCATTGATGTAATTGGAAATTGCGACTGACAGGTAGTAGACGGTCTCGTCCACCAGAAGCGTGCAGAATGGGTCGCCCAGTTCCCTCCCGCTGAATAAGTCCTCTGCCGACAACCTTTCCAGAGGAATTGACGACAAGAAGGGAGAATTCCTGATCTCCCTTGAATTCTCTGCTGCTCTTCTTGCCAGTGATCGTCCCGATGCAAGCGATTCTATGCATCCTCTCCTTCCGCATCCACAGACGGGTCCGTTCGTAAGTACAACGGTGTGTCCAAGTTCTCCGGCATATCCATTGCCACCCCTGTAGATTTCATCGTTGATGAATATACCACCTCCAATTCCTGTTCCTATCACGAGATAAACGAAGTTCTTGTATTTCCTGCCTTTGTCGTACAACTTGACGGAAATTGCCTGTGCGGTTGCATCATTTTCCACATAAACGTCTCTATGAAATGCCTCCCCAAGCTTCTTCTTTATGTTGATTCCATTCCATCCCATCAGATTCGGTGCAAATATCGCGACCCCCTTATTCGAGATAGGGGAAGGAAATATCACCCCGATTCCCTCATAATCGTCAAACTGTTTTCCGATCGCGCTGATCTGACTGATTAAATCGGGGACTCCCTTGAGTTTTCTAGTCTTGACCTCGACCCTCTTCTTTACCTTTCCATCGCTGGAAGCAAGAACGGAGGTTATCTTGGTCCCACCAACGTCAAAACCCAGATAGTTACCATTAGGCACTACAGATTAGGATATCGTGAAATTTATTCTTTCTCATTCTACCTAAACGATGAATGACTCTCCAGGTTTAAGGATTGGAACCTTGAACTCTTCTCCGAGAGCCGCACGAAGCTCGTTGGGATTTGAGTCTATCCCGGGGAAGGTCCCGTAGTGCATGGGAATGACTACCTCCGACCCAATCATTCTCGCTGCCATAGCAGCTTCCTTGGGTCCCATAGTATAGAAGCCACCTGTGGGCAGGAGTGAAACTCTCGGCTTGTACATCTGCCCGATCAGCTTCATGTCTCCAAATAGTCCAGTATCTCCAGCGTGATATATCGTGACTCCGTCCCCCGTTATGACCACCCCTGCACAGTTTCCGCTGTGCACTGCTGGCACCAATGCCACCTTTATCTTACCGAAATTGGCTTCACTTCCGATGTTCATTCCAATTAGGTTGTCTTCCGGAATACCCTCTTTAGCGCCAGGGAGCACGTTTTCAAACATTGAGATCAGTTTTGCCCCTTTTCCCTTGGTAATCTCGAATGCATCCCCAAGATGATCGTCGTGATTGTGGGTGACGATCACAAAATCGATCTTCTTTAGGTTTTCCGGCTTGACCGGAGATTTTGGGTTGTTCCTAAGAAACGGATCTACCAGAACGACCGCATCTTGAAAGTCTATCTGCCACGCAGCGTGACCATACCATGTTAGCTTAACCATCCCTTTTCAACTCCTTAAGCTGATTATCAATATCAGTTAAAAAATTTTGTTGGTGATTTCCTGTGTTGTAGGGCAGAGGATGTACTGTTACTTGCCTGCAGTGAGCAAATTCTCCATGAATTTCGCTCTAATATCTTCAGAAGCTCCACCCTCGATCTTCAGAGTGATTTTCAAGAGATACGTTTCCCTTCCAATCTCTTCCACGCTCGTCTTGAAATCTGTTATTTCCTTAATCCTAGAGGAGATTGATTCGATCTCCTTTTTTAGTCTCTCGTAGTCAACGCTCTTCAGAACTTCGGTTCTGATTTGTATCTTGTTTCTGATCGGGTTAACGGTAGTTGCTCCCTGAATCACTATACTGTTGGGAAGTTTCAGCACTGTTCCGTCGTCTTCTACTATAGTTGTGAAGTTCATCGAAATGTCTTCAACTATACCCGTAATCTTCCATCTGAACTCGTCTCGAGAAAGATATTTTGGAGGATAGGAAGGAAGCATGTAAGAAAACTGCCACGTGTTGAACTCGATATAGTCCCCGGGAACAAATGGTCTGGACCATATCAACAGCATCCCGCTGAAGAAATTTGAAAG
>JACWAC010000205.1 GCA_014874235.1 Thermoplasmatales archaeon | reverse complement strand
TGACCATGGGCAATCAATTAAATCAATTGTCCCTTAAAAACATATCTAACTCTAGATTGCCCAATCCTTCCTCAAGCCTTCATTTGGAATTTGAAGAACGGGATAGAATTTTAATTGTAACAGGTCAGTGATGTGTGCCCTATTGCCTAATCTCCACAGTTTTACCACCACGAATATGAACTCAGGGCATCCAGGATGTCCTTCTGCTTCCTCGTTCTCTCCAGCTCCACATATTTTCCGTTCTGATCCTCGATCATGTGGAGCTTCTCCAGTTCCAGGAACATCCTCTCTATGGAGTATCTCTGGATCAGCTTTGTTGAATGCATCCCCCTCAGCAGAGCTGACCTTATTATCAGGGAGAGGAAGAATACGAACATGCTTCCGCGAACAGTGGTCTCCTTGTGATCCCTGAGCGGAAACACATCCAGGTCGGTTTTAAGCATGCGGAATGCCTTCTCTATGATGTCCCTCTGCCTGTAAGCGCTCAGGCACTCGGATGCTGAATAATCGCCTCTGAATAAGAGAAGGAACCTTCCCATGCGGTTCTCTACAGCGGATATTGCGTTGTTCTTTGCTTTGGTGATGATTGATCCATCCTCTATCCTCCATGTGATGTATCCAAGATATTGACCGGCGATCTTCTCCACGCTCTTCTCCACTCCCTTCATGATCTTGAGTCCCTCTATCCGCCTCCTCCTCTCTGCCAGGTTCTTATGGAAATCAGATCTCTCCATGCCCTCCCTCTTCACGTCATGGAAGAAGAAGCCATTCAGGCTCAGATCTTCAATGGTGAAATCCACCCTCTCGCAGAATATCGGCTCCCCTTCGTGCATGATCACGTTGTCCGATCTGTCAACCGATCTTGACGCTCTGGAGAATACTGCCCTGATCTCCCTCCTCACCATAGATGCGGCTATGACATACCTCATCTCGTGGATGAGGCGGAGGTTCTCCAGTGAGAAGAAACCCCTGTCCAGGATTACAGCGACAGCGGAGATCATGGGTCTCAGGAACTCCACTATCCTGCGAAGGGTGACAACATCAGGTATGCTTCCCGGATAGAGGTCGAAGAAGAGAGGGATACCCCTATCTTTCTCCATGACCATGCTGAGGTTGATCTGCTCGAGATCGGGATGATCTTTGGATCTGCCATACTCGAATATGTTCATGGAAGAATGGGAAGGGATAGTGGTGACATCGTACAGCAGTGATTCCCCTGGATTCAGCTTCCTGATAAGATCGATCGAAAACATCCTGTAGAGATCTGAAGAGCCGATCTTTTCCATGAGCCTGCTTATGTCCTGTGAGCGCAGCCTGGCAGGCATCTGCACTGAGAGATAAGTGCCCTCATACCATGGCTGGATGCTGCTCATGGGAAGGGGTCTCACCACCTTGGATATAGCAAGGGCCAGTACCGCTCCTGCCTCATCCAGTGTGAGATGCTTCCTGAGCAGGTCCGGCATGCCTATCCCATCAGCGATCTCGAGAAGAGGAATGAACGGCCCATAGATCAGCGATCTCTTTGGAAGAACACTCCTTACCTTCTTAACCCCTCCCTCCATCTCCTTTCCTACATATCTGTAATGGTACTTCGTGTTCCTTATTGCCTGATCGTAGTAAGGTATACGTTCGTAAACATAGGTGGAATCACCGACCCTCTTCTTGATTCTCTGTGCTCTACCCATTATGGTGGTAAATACCACCATTATTATTAAATATTTCCATTCATAAAACC
>JACWAC010000204.1 GCA_014874235.1 Thermoplasmatales archaeon | reverse complement strand
TGCCACAAATCCTGGTAATTCCGTTGTTTCATGAAGTTCATCTCCGTTTGATGTATGTGCACTATTTATGCACATACTTTAAAATACTCGCATTCAATACTGTCATGTGTTCTTGAGGTTTACAAAGGTAAAGCGGGGATCTGCACTGCTGGAATATGCATCCATAGCCGAGAGAATCATTGAGGATAACAAGCAGAAGACAAGGACTGTGAAATATCTCGGCAGAGTAAGATCGGAAGCTGACAGGGGGAGGTACAAAAAAGCACTGGAAGATTACAGGGAGGCGATGAAGAAATTCTCCCTGAATGACATGACAATCGCACCCACGCTCTGTTTCGGAGTATTCTATGCCGCGAGATCCCTGATGGAGAAGAATGATATATTCAACATACTGAAAAGGCATGTCAAGTATTATGCAGAGATACTCTCATTCATGATCATTTCAAGACTGTTTGAACCCTCATCAGACATAAGTCTGATAGATCTGAAAGAGCGGATTTACTATCCGTGGGGATTGCAGATAAGCGAAGACAACGTCTACAGATCCCTGGATTCTCTCCTGGAAGGGAAGGATGAGATCGAGATGGATATATTCAGGGCACTGAAACCCGATACATCAGTTGTTCATTATGACCTGACATCATCGTACTTTGAGGGCAGGGAGGATAATGATCTGGTAATGTTCGGATATTCACGCGACAGGAAGAGGGGGAAGGAGCAGATTGTCATAGGTCTTGTCATGGCAGACGGAATACCCATACACCATGAAGTATGGCCCGGGAACACCATAGATCCGAAGACGCTTGAATCCACCATTGATGTGCTGAAGGACAGGTTCCATGTCAGGAATACCATATTCATTGCAGACCGTGCATTCGGGCGCAGCAAGTCCCTTGATCTTCTGGATCAGAATCAATACATAACGGCAGCATACAGGTGGGACCAGCCATATCGCAACATTCTCATGAATACGGATTTCACTGACGGCCTTGTGATGGATGACATGATCATAAAGAGAGTGACCATAAGCGTGGATGAGGTGATGAAGGACGATGCCACGGAAGAACAGAGAAAGCTGGCAGGAAAGAGGAGATACATTGCAGTATACAATAAAGAGAGGGAGGAACTTGATCTGGAGGACATTGACAGAAAGATCAATGAAGTGAGGAGGAGGATATCGGAAATCACGGATCAGAGAGAAGTGAGGAAATCCCTGGGGAAGCTGAGATCGCTTGTGAAGTTCACAAAGAACGGCCCATTGCTGAATGAAAGGAGGATATCCATCCTAAGAGGTATTGCAGGAAGGTTCCTCATTGTAACGAATACCGATCTCATGGAAGACGATGCAGTATCGGCGTACAAGGAACAGTGGCAGATCGAGAGATCATTCCGCACAATGAAGTCGTTCCTTGAAATAAGGCCGGTATATCACAGAAAAGCAGATCGAATAAGGGCGCACGTGTTTGTATGCGTGCTATCGCTACTGCTTTCAAGGATCATGGAGAAAATGACAGGCATGTCAATGAGTGTCATCAAGAGGGAACTGAACTATCTGGACGTTGTTCCCATCACTGTAGAAAATAAACAGCTGTTTATTTCATCGAAGAGTAGTGCAGCTTTTGTCATCCTGGAGAAGCTTGGACTGCCATATCCAAGAATTGGTGAAAGTGCACATACATGATTCTTTATGATTGACGTCTAACGATGTAAATTCAAGGGTATGCGTGCATATTGACACTAAACGT
>JACWAC010000203.1 GCA_014874235.1 Thermoplasmatales archaeon | reverse complement strand
ATTCTAGCCCTTGCTGATAAATGAGCAATTTTTATTTTTAATTCCTTGGTTTTGGAGGTCCATTCTTAAATTGGGGGGAGCGCAAGATAGAAAGAACAGTATAAAGGGAGGGAAAGATGCGATAGACTTGCTTGGTCTCCTCTTCTATTCGGATCTCAACAACCAAAAGCTAAGAAATATTTTTTCAAGATATGGGTTTAAGGAATATTTAGACTTCTTGATCTCCACGGTGGCAAGGTTTGATAGGAAGGATCTTGCTTATCTTAATCTGACAGAACATGAATTTTCTACGTTGAAGAAAGAATAGATTGGGAATCTAAGGGCGATTAAATAAAACCAATCCCAGAAAGAGAAGTTTTATGGGGTCGTGGTGGCACTAACCTACACACCATGGATGAGGAAGTAACCAAGAAGGCAATGGTCCTGTCAAGCAAGCAACACGAGTCTTTGCGGTGTTTGATCTATTTTCTTTCGAACATCTCGGTCAGTTCTCCGATCTCTTCTGAACTGAGGGACACCTCTGTGCTCTCTATATTTTCTTCCAGCTGTTCTAGCCTTGTTGCTCCTATGATGGGGAAGAGGTATTTGCCGTTATTGATAAGCCACGCGAGTGCGAGTTGTGACATTGAAGTGTCCTTTGAGTTTGCATACTCTTTGAATTTCTCCAACGAATTCTTATTGCTCTCGTTCAATTGATTCTTCTCGAACCACTTCTCATATTCTTTCCTTGAGTCTGTGTTCTTACTATCTTGGAAATATCTTCCAGCCAATACACCTTGTGCCAGAGGGCTGTAGATCATGGACGCAAGTGAATTGTCTTCCGCGACCTTTATATTAGTATCTTCCAGCTTCCTTTCGATCAGGTTGTACTTGTCTTGAATGAACCCAGGGGGCTCCAGAGGCTCGAAATATCTCAGGTTCAGAAATTTTACCAAGTCGTGAACGGAGTGATTGGAGACTCCATAATGAAGTATCAATCCCTCTTCCTCAAGTATATTCATAGTTTTTGCCGTATGTTCAATTCCCGCATCTTCGTCTGGTCCGTGAATTATATAGAAATCCACATAGTCCATCTGCAACCTTTCCAGGCTCTTTGCGATGGCGTTTCTTATGTGTTTCCTGTTTGCTCCCGCATCGTTAATCAACGGTCCTGTCCTTCCCATCACCTTTGTTGCAACGACAAAACTTTCCCTGTCATATCCCTTCAAGGCCTCTCCCACAATTCTCTCAGCCAACCCTACGTTCTCGAAGTTGGTTGTGAACGTATCTCTATCGTAGACCCCCCTGTACACATCTGCAGTATCAAAGAAGTTGATTCCTAAATCATATGCCTTCCTGATCATTTTGATGGACGCTTCTTTATTCACTTTCCTCTTGCCATTGACAATCCTGTTTGGGAGATACCAAGTTCCAAGAATAAGTTGGGAAACTTTTATCCCCGTTTTCCCAAAACTCTTGTATTTCATGCGGAAGTTAGTCTTACCCACTTCATAATTCTTGAGGTTCGATTAGGCTGTTTCTAGGTAAGGTCCTCTTTTATTTTGGACTTGGGCCAGAGTGCAACAAATAATTTCTTATAGTTTTAGGGAAGACTTTTTGTTCATTTTAGTTCATCATCTTGCCAAGGTTAATGAGAATGGTGGCAGAGGACGAGAAAGGAGGATCAAAGTGAATTATAAGAACAAGACATTCAACCTATCTTAGCCCTTTTGTACTACTACAAGTCGATCTTCAGTTTCTCAATGAG
>JACWAC010000202.1 GCA_014874235.1 Thermoplasmatales archaeon | reverse complement strand
GAAGATCTTTGAATTCATGCCCAAGCACATGTGCGAAGATGCATACGTCAAGCAGATACAGTCCATGGGAATAGACTACAAACTCAACGTTCAGGTCACGGAGATCAGGGGAGAGGGAAAGCTTGTCAAAACGGTCAAGTTCAAGGACAGGGCCACAGGCAAGGAGTTCGAAGAGAGCTTCGATGGCGTGTTCATCTATGTAGGTCTTGCACCGCAATCCGAACTTGCAAAGACAATGGGTGTTGAAGTCACAGATAAAGGGTTCATCAAGATAGACAGGAACTGCAGGACCAATGTGGAGAGGGTCTACGCAGCCGGAGACGTCGCGGGCTCCTTTGCGCAGATAGTGGTCGCAGCATCCGATGGGGCAATAGCGGCAGATTCTTGTTACAGGGACCTATACCTTAAATAATGCTTGTTGAAAATGTAAACATAGCATCTCCGTTAAACAGAGAATTTGCAGCAGGTTCCTTTCTAGACCAACTTGAAATCATAGAACATCAGGATGTCAAGATAGTAAATGGAAAGATAGACAGCATAACACCGAGTTCTGGACCAGTCAAAGAAAGCAGGTGGATCATACCAGCTTTCGCCGATCCACACACCCACGCAATATTTTGTGGGACAAGGGAAAACGAGATCGATCTGAAAAAGAGGGTTGGATACGACGGTGTGCTGAAAAGCGGAGGAGGGATATACAGCACCATTAAGTCAACGACTGAATGCGACGAAGACGCCCTCTACGATGAGACGGAGAAGAGAGTATTGAACATGATGAGAAACGGGACCGCAGTTTTCGAAATGAAGACCGGCTATGGCACAGATCAACAGACGGAAGAGAAGATGCTTCGCATTATGGAGAGACTTGAAAGAGATCTCAAACTGAGCATAAAGAAAACACTCCTGGCCCACGTGATCCCAAAGGGAGTGGAGGAGGGTTCCTTCCTGAAAACATTCGAGGAAATGATTGAGGAGTTCAAGAAACGCATTGACTATGTGGACGTGTTCGTGGATGCGGGCGCCTTCTCCCCTTCCTTTGCCTTTGATGCCATTCAATTTTCAAATTCCATCAACATACCTGGCCGAGTTCATCTGAACGAACTGCAAAATCTGGATGGAATAGCCGCGCTGAGAAATCTAGATATACGGACGTACGACCATATGATTGAGACAAGAGAGGACGAACTGGATAAAATAAGAAGCGCGGTAACTGTTCTTCCATTCACCGCCATAAGCCTGAGGAAGGACATATCCGTCTTCTCCAAAATGAAGGACAAAGGAAAGGTACTGGCCATTGGTTCCGATCTATCTCCCAATACCTACATCACATCCTTCCCTCTGGTACTATCTCTCGCACGCCAGTTGTTTCCTTTCACCATAGAGAACCTGATAAATATGAGCACTCTCAACTCCAGCTACACCCTCTCTCTTTCTGATAGGACTGGTTCCGTACACCCGGGAAAGGAAGCAAACCTGATAGTCCTCAATGATCATTTCAACAAACTGGGCTACAAATTTGGGGAGGGCATCATTGAAAGAGTTCTCGTAAACGGGAAAGATGCCGGAAAAGACTCAGAAATGGCTTTAAGGTAATAGAAAATCAGGTAATATGAGCCAGCTCCCCTTCTTCACTTTAAACGATTTTGATCTAGTTGGCAAGTCAGTTCTCCTAAGGGTAGACATCAACTCCCCCATCGACCCTGCAACGGGCAACATACTGGATGATGCAAGGTTCAGAGCACATCAGGAA
>JACWAC010000054.1 GCA_014874235.1 Thermoplasmatales archaeon | reverse complement strand
CTTCTTCGGCACCGGCCTTGGTAACAGCCATCTCCTCGCCACCCTGTAACCTCCTCTCCTCCTGAAGGTTACGACCACGTCCATCCCGAATATTCCTATCTCCGGGTTGTACTTCTGTCCCTTGAAATCGGTGTAGTCTGATATGCCGAAGCTGTAACTCCCCTGGTCTGAGAACGAATAGCTCAGGCACTTGTTGTTCTTCACCCAGAGTGCGGCCTTGAGGAACCTGTCCATCTCCTCGCCCTTCAGCGTGACCTTCACGCCGATGGGCTGGTCCGGCCTTAACCCGAACTCCCTGTTCGTCCTCCTCGCCTTCGTGGTTGCGGGTTTTCCTGTTGTCAGGAGTTTGAGAACGCTCTTCGCCTTCTCCAGTTTCTCCCCCGCCTCTCCCACTCCGATGTTGATCGTTACCTTGTCTATGACCACGTCAGTCATCTCCACCATTCTAAGCGCCTCCCGGTAGCGATATCTCGCCCTTCGACTTCCCGAGGACGAATATGTTTGACATCGTCGTAGTGAAGTTGTCGTTGCTCTCTACGGTATTTTCCTGGTAGCTCCTCGAGACGTTTATTTCCTTTATTGTAGTGATTGTTCCCTTGTGAGCACCTCCCGTTACGTATACGGAAGTCTCCTTTGCCATAGGGTAGACATCAACTATCTTCTGATCAGGAATGCTTATCTTCAGTGTGTCTCCTCTCTTGACGTTCTTCTCGTTCGACAGAATGACCCTGCCATCGTGAGTGGATATCTGTATCTTACCGCCCTTGGCAATCGCCTTTCCAGTTACCTTTACCAGTTTCCAGCTTACCTCCGCCGGTGCCAGATCTGCGAGAACGAACATTCCCTTCTTGTCCATCAACACCCTCTTCGCCGCACCGGCGTCCTTGACAGAAAGTACGTCCATGAAACCGATCGGCCTCTGATAGTCTTTGACTATCCTTCCGTCCACTTCCACCTTCCCTCTGGCGATGATGTTTCTCGCTTCTTTTGACGTATCTGCGAACTTCAGGACGTCCCTTATCACAACCATCAGTGGGACGCTCGCCTTGAGCGCGTGTGGCCCTGCCCTGGAACGGACGGACCACGCAAACTTCTTCCTCGGCTGCTTCCAGGTGACCTGCGAAGCGAGCCTCTTGATGTGCTTACTCATCCTTCTCTACCTCCTCTTTCTCTCCTTCTCCCTCTTGTTTTGACGGAGCCTCCTGCTCGGGTTCTTCCTTCTTCTCCTCTTCCTTTTCCGGTTTTTCCGGTTCGGGCTCCTCTTGGACAACCTTGTTCCTGAATGATGCAAGCTTCGTGAGCCTCTCCTTCCTCTTCTTGTCCTCCAGGATCAGTTTTGTGAGAATAAGCGCAGACGGGTCGATCTTTCTAGGCTTCATCTTTCCGTCCGACTTTGCTATGTTTATGTTCTCTATAACGATCTTCCCCTTGCCAGTGACTATCTTGATTACCTTCCCTTCCTTTCCCACTATGTTCAGCTTCTCGTCCTTCTCCGCATCTCCCCTGACTATCCTTACAAGGTCTCCCTTCCTTATGGGGAAGTTTCTAATGCCGTACTTCGAAACGAGATCCCTTGACAGATGTACCATAACGTTCTTCATTATTTCACCTCACACGATCGAGTTAGCGAGGGCGGCTACCCTCGGCCATCTCTCGGCGGCCTCCTTCGCCACTGGTCCCTTTATTTCCGTACCTCTCGTTTCCCCATTATCTTGAACAAGAACGGCCGCATTGTCCTCGAATTCCACCATCAGGCCATCCTGTCTCCTGAACGTCTTTCTCTGTCTTATGACAACGGCGTAGACCACCTTTCTCCTCATCTCCGGTGAGCCCCTCTTCACGGAGGCGATTATCATGTCCCCTACCGAAGCAGCAGGTATCCTGCTCTTCGTGTTGTGGTACGCCTTCACATTTATGAGTGATATTATTTTTGCACCAGAGTTGTCCGCGCACTCAAGGTTGGCCCCCAGCGGAAGACCCCTGATCTGCGTTCCTGCCAACCCCTTCATTCCTTCCCCTCCCTTTCTATGACCACAAAAGATACCGACTTTGCGAGCGGTCTTGCGTATGCTATTTTCACTATATCTCCCAGCTTTGCGTGTATGCAGCCCGGGAGGTGTGCGTGATACTTCTTCCTCCTCTTTTCGTACCTCTCGTACTTCTGGTTCTTCTTGAAATATTCCCTCAGGACCGTCACTGTTCCCTTCATGGAGATTGAGGTGACCCTGCCCTCGATGATGGGCGACTTCACTCCCAGCTCCCCGTGGAAGGGGCACTTCGGATCGGTGCATTCTTCCTTGGGCTCGTTAACTTCTATGCCTATGTTCCTCATTGCCTTCCTTTCCTCCTTATCTTCTTCATCTTGTCTTCTGGCCTGAACCTCATCTTCTCGAGGTCTGCCTGCTGACCGTCAATCAGCAGAATGCCCCTAGTCTTGGGCAGGACCTTTTCACCAGTCGCCGTCTCAAGAGTCAGGACGTTCTTTTTCTCGTCAACAACCTTGCCCTCCAGTCCAATCAGCGTTGGATCGGAGTGCTCGATTACTCTAACTTTACAACCAACTACGTCTGTGAGGTACGGGTTCATTCTGAGACCTCTACCTTAAATCCCATTTCCTCGAGGACCTTCTTTGCTCTCTCCCTCTGGTCCCCCTGCAGTTCGATCTTCTCTCCCTTCACGGTTCCACCCGTCGCTGTCTTCCTCTTGAGCGTTTTCGCCAGTTCCTTGATGTCTTCCGCATGAAGATCGAACCCCGATACTATGGTCATCCACTTTCCATACCTTCTCTTGTCCGTCTCAATGGTGATAACCTGGGATTCCCTGGCTATCTCGTCCAGAGGCGTCAGTTCCCTGAAGATCTTGTCATCCTTCATTTCTCTGACTCCCTCATTACCGTCTCCATTCTTGCGAGCTGTCTCCTCAACGACTCTATCTTTCCGGGACTAGGGGGAGCGCCGCCCATCGCCGAGATTCCCCTCTCCCTCATCAGTTCCTCCCTGAGCTCTGCGAATTTATTGTGGATCTCTTCCTTATTCATTTTGCGTATCGACTTTGCCTTCATTTCCTCCACTAACATTCACCTCCTCGAATTTCACCTTTCCAACCTTGATGTCGTCAGGCAGCTTGACATTCTTTCTCAGAATTTTGACTGAAACGCCTATGACGCCCGGTTTCGTCATCGCAACCGCAAACCCCTTCTCTATCGACTCCGACGGGTATCCGGATGAGATGACCTTACCGGATGTGTACTTGACGGTCCTTGACCTTTCTCCTGTGAGCTTTCCTCCCATCCTTACCTGCCCACCTCTCGCCCCCGAGTCCATTATCCTCTTGAGTGTGCTGTGTCCGGCTCTCCTGAAGTGCCATCCCTTCTCTATGGACCTTGCAAGCTTCTGCGCCATTATCTGTGCGTTCAGCCCCGGTTCCTCTGTACCTTCCACCTTTATGAGCGGGCTGGTCAGTGCGAACTTCTTCTCCAGAGTCACTTCCATGTTCTTTATCTTCGAGCCCCGTCGCCCTATAACGAGTCCCGGTCGCTCCACCCTGAGCATCACTATCGTGTTCTGAGGTGTCCTCTGGATGTCCACTCCTCCGAACCCTGCGTCTCCAATTTCGTGTATCAGATATTCCCTGATCAGCTGTCTTCTAATGTTCTCTTTGAGAAATTTCAATTCCTTCATTCTGTCTCCTCCAGCTCTTCCAGAATAATCTGGATGTGCACCCTCTCCCTGTAAAATTTACCGCTCGATCCGAACGCCTTATAGGTGTAGTATTTGATGGGCGAGGCCGGTTGAGCCACCGCACTCTTTATGACGAGTTTCTCGGAATCGAGCTGCTTGAATTCTGCATTGTTCTCTGCGTTGTTTATCGTTTCCAGGATGTACTTTGCAGCCCTGGTCGGGTACCTTCCCGGTCCGACCCCTCTCTTGTGAGATACGGAGTCCAGGAACTTCCTGTATGGGACGGCGCTCTTCTTCAATATGACCCTCTCGAGGTAGTCCTTTGCGCTCTCCAGTTTCATCCCCTTAACTGTCCTGACAATCTCGAGTGCGTCCCTCGGCGAGATTGGGGTATCCACTGATGTGGCCCTTGCGCTTTTCTTTTTATCCGTTTCTAGCACATACTTCATATCAAGACCTCACTTTAGCGGCAGGAACTTCGAGCCCCTCGTGGCTCCAACTCCGGGTCCGGAGTGTTTGACTTCCTTCCTCGTCTGGGAGTATTCTCCGACATAGTGGCCTATCATCTCTTCCTTTATCGTGAATGTCTGGTAGAGGTGACCGTTGTAGACAGATATCGTCTTCCCAACATACTGGGGGATGATGATCAGGTCCCTCACCCTCGTTCTAACTGAGTCGTCTTCCAGCAGCCTGTCGTGTAGCCTCTGCTGTTCGATGTTGTACCCTCTCTTGAGCGATCTCCTTGCCCTTGCAGGCATAATCTTCATCAGTTCTGGAAGCTCGAGCACGAGCAGCTGTTCCATCGACTTTCCCTTGTAGAGGATTTCCTTTCCTCTCTCAGCTATTGCCTTCGTGGCCTTTCTCTTTGACCTCTTTATTGCCTTCTGGGATCTAATTATCTGTTTTTCAGGCATTCGTCTTCACCTTCTTTCTTGGAGAGAGCCTACCTACCTTCCTTCCAGGAGGAGTGTTCCTTCCAACCGTGGATGGTCTTCCAACGTGCTGGTGGTTTCCACCACCATGGGGATGGTTTACTGCGTTCATCGCAACGCCCCTTACGGAGAACGGCCTCTTTGCCCTGCTCTGGTATGCGTGAATCTTCTTCCCTGCCTTCAGGAATGGTTTCGAGTTCCTTCCACCGCCACCGGTCACGCCGATTGTGGCGAGGCACGACGGCTTGATGTCCCTCATTTTTCCCGATGGAAGTTTGAGAGTGACGTTCTCGCCGTGAGATACCACTGTGCAGAATGACCCAGGAGTCCTTGCAATGTTTCCTCCGGACCCGGGCTTGATTTCAACGTTGTAGACTACCGCTCCATCAGGGATCAGGCCCAGCGGAAGGGTGTTCCCAATGAGCGAAGGTGCGTCAAGTCCTCCTCTGACCTTCTGTCCTTCGAACATACCGCTGTGCGCTATGAAATTCCTGTTGCTCTTATCGTTCATCCTCACGACTGCCACCGGGGCATAGTGTCCGGGGTCCCTTACGAGCTTCTCTACCCTTCCCTCCCAGTTCTTCTCGCTCGGATATCTTATCTCACCGTAATGCCTGTGACTCGGGCTCCTGTACACAAGCCCGCCCTTTCCTCTCCTCTGAACTATAATTCTCTTTCCCATTTTTTCACCTCAGAATATTCCCAGCTTGGTAGCAAGCTCCTCGGCCGAGAAATCTTTTGAAATCCTCACAACAGCCTTCTTCCCTTCTTTGTCCCTCAGAATGTTGACGTTTGCAACCTTCATATCTGATATCTCTTCGACTGCAGTCCTGATCTCGTCCCTCGTTGCCTTCTCATTCACTATGAACCAAATCTTGTTGTCTCTCTCGATCTGCAGCATCGACTTTTCTGTGACGAAGGGTTTCAGAAGAATGTCATATGGACTCTTCAAAGCTTCCACCCCCTAACTACGTTCAAGGCGCCCTCGGTCATGACGAGCAACCGTCCGGGATGCCCTCCCGGTGCCAGCACGTAGGCATTGAGCTCTTCGGGTTTGACGATGTCGACACCCGGAAGATTCTTCAGGGCCTTAGAAATGTTCGACTTGTCCTTCACTACGAACAGTATGCTCTTCGGGGTGATGTACTTCCTACCCCTGCTCTTTCCCCTTCCGGCCCTTATCTTGGTTCCTTCCTTCGATCTTACGATATCGCTGAACACTCCGACGTTCACGAGAACGTCCGTCGCATCTTTCGTCCTCTCAATCTGCTCGAATTTGTCCTCCAGAATCACTGGAAGCGTCTCAGCAGAGAATTTGTGTCCCCTCTTCTTGACGAGTTCTGGCGATACTGTGGACGAGAGTGCCGAAAGCTTTGCATATACCCTCTCCTTCTTGTTCACCTTCATGTCCCATTTCTTTGCTGTGACCGGATGGTGAGCAGACCTTCCACCTCTCGCATTGCTTAGGAGCACACCCCTGGAAGTTCCTGCTACCCTAGGATATCTGGAAATACCGTGATTTGCACCCAAGTTGTGTCCTACTCTCCTGTTTCCAGCAAACCAGTAACTTCCGTATGGTGTCCTGCCGTTCGATTGGAAAGCGTTCGTGAACCTGATTATCATGTCATTCCTGATCGGGAACTTGAATGCATCAGGCAGGTCAACGTTCTTGACCACTTTTCCGTCCAGAGAAAATAAGTTTGTCATGTCACGCCCCCTGTTTGCTCTCTACAGACACATAAGTCATTCCCACTTTTTCCACATCTGGAACGACCTGTCTGGCTGGATCTCTAAGCTTGATAACCCTTTTCGTGGAGCCTGGTACTGTGCCATGGACCAGGATGTAGCTGTTCACTACCTCACCGTAGTTCAGGAATCCTCCCTTCGGAGTGATTGCCTTCTCTTCGGGCTTTCCATAGAACAGCACTCTCTTGTTGAATTCTGTCCTCTGGTGAAATCCCATCTGACCCGCCTGTGGGACTGTGTTCCTTACCCAGTCAGGGTGCCATGGTCCGAGTGTACCGATCATTCTCCTGTGTTTCCTGTTCTTGTAAGGGAGCAGCTTCACTCCCCACCTCTTCACGTGACCCTGAAAACCCTTGCCCTTGGTTATTGCGATGATATCAACAAACTTCCCAGACTTTGAAAATGAATCAAAAGTTACTTCTTTTCCTAAAATGGATTTGGCGTAGTCGATTCTTTCCTTAATCGATCCACCTCCAATCCTAATCTCCGTAATATCGGGGACCTTTTTTGAAATTGCTTTTACCTTATCGTTCTGAATCAAAACCATAACGTTCACATCAACTGCGTCAGCGCCGTCGAGATCCTTTGGTTTGTATTCCTTTGTGATTGGAAGTACCTTCTTCAGTTCGTTAAGGGACCCCGTATCGAAAATTTCCCCTAGTGTATGTTCCCCATACGCATCCCTTCCGTACAGCCTGATTCCAGCTACCTTGAGGGGTGGAACCTCTATGACCGTTACGGAAGATGCGACTTCCGATCCCGCGGTTGTGCTGCTCTTTCTATAATCTACGAACAGCGCGTGAGTCATTCCCGCCTTGAACCCAACGAAGCCCTGAAGTTTCGGGCCTTCGTCTGTCTGGGGCCATGACCTTATGTGGGGTATTATTGATCTTGCCCTCTTTCTGGGATAGTATCCCATAGACCCATGTCTTGAATGATTTGGCGTTGCCATACTTACCACTGTTGCAAAGCCGTTACGTCTTGATGCGTCCTTAATTACAGAACCATCATTGGCACTATCGCCAGAGACGTGTGGCTAATGCTCTTTCGACAGAACCTGTTCGTATATAAAGCGATCGCA
>JACWAC010000201.1 GCA_014874235.1 Thermoplasmatales archaeon | reverse complement strand
CCAACAGCCCATACAATGTAATTACCTCCGGTAAATTGCAAAAATTCATTTTTAACCTGAATTCCCACCCTATTTAATAACAAGGTCCTCCTCCCCTATTTCCATGGCCTTGAATACTTCCCTCTGCCTCTTGGATATCTCTGTGAGAAATCTTGATCCTTCCAGCCTCACCACTCTGAGCTTGCTCAGTTCGATGAGCATCTCATGAAGGGTCATCCTTTCGTTGATCTTTGACTCCCGCATCCTCCTCCTCATCTCGGATTCAAGTATGAGTGCAATGAACTGCACGAGGAGGTATCCCTGCATTGTTTCCTCGCCGTGCACACCCATGGGCAGCGTTCCTAGGTCGGATTTCATGTCCCTGAATCCCTTCTCAACCCTGTCGCGTGATCTGTAAAGATCCAGTGCCTCGTCCCATTCCAGCTTTGAATTGCTGATCAGGATCGTCCTGCCCATGGTGTTCAGCCTCCTCGATATTGCTTTGCTCCTTCTGGTTATTACCATGCCAGTGGTTATTCTCAGATATTTCATGAAGTATCCGGCAGTCTCATCCACCTTTGTCACGTCCCTGATCCTGGAGATCTCATCCTCAATCTCTGTGAGCCTTTCGAAGAATTTCTTCTTCTCCCTGTTCTCTCTCTCAGGGTCGTAGTAGTGGATGTAGTTCAGGGACGTGCCATCCAGGTCGAACGATCCGGATTGCACATACATCAGGGAGTGATCGTGCATCCTCGCATTCTCCTGCTTCGGCCTGCTGCACTCCTTCAGTATGTCCCTGGCCACAACGGTCCTGAACGGGAGCGGCATGACGAAGCTGAATTTCATCAGTTCCCCGATGTTGCGTATTGAGTAGAATCCCCTGTCCAGGACAAGTATTATTGCTGTTATGCCGTACTTCCCCAGTATTGTAAGCATGTTGAGCAGCGTCTTCACATCGGGTATGCTCCCGGGATAGACGTCGTAGAAGAGCGGCCTCATGGATCTGCCCATGATCAGGCCAAGGTTCACCTGAGGCTCGTCCCTGCCTGATCGGGAATACCCGTACTCGAGGAATGTGTTCTTCACTGAATATGATTCCAGGGAGGTGATGTCAAAATATATTGCATCCTCTTTCTCCGATGACCTGAGCCATCTTGTGGTGAATTCCATGCTTCTCTTTCCGGCAGTGGATAGAAGTTCGCTTATCCTCCGACCGGGCATGTCCACATCCAGGTATGTCCTGGACAGCCATGCACCCACCAGCCTCATGCTTCCCGGCAGTATGACCCTGTTCGCAGCCAGGATCAGTATCTTCTCCCAGTCTTCACTGAATGTTTCAGCCAGGATGGAATCGATCTTCAGGTCCCTGGCTATTCGCAGGATCAAAAAGACGTCCCCGAAATCGTATGCCCCATCTATTCTGGTATACTTTATCCCCGAACGTTTCGGAATGATGTTTCCATTCTCATCTATCCTTCCAATGTACTTTCTCTTCTGCCTGGAGTTCTTACGGACGGGATCCCATTCCCCCGTTGCTTCGTATGCGTATACCTTGCCCCTTATCTTTTGGTGGACTACATATGACATTGTTATTACTGTAATAACAATGTAATTAATAAGCATTTCTCAACAGAGTAAGAGAAACAGCGGATCACAAGAACAAAATCAACTCATATTGTTATTAAAAACTCGGGAATTCAAGTTCTACATGATACAGGTCACCGTTCTCAAAAAGGTATGCAATGTTATGCACCACCTTTGTTCGGAACGTATGC
>JACWAC010000200.1 GCA_014874235.1 Thermoplasmatales archaeon | reverse complement strand
CGTCCGATACGACAACTGCATTAATGTCTTCGAGATACGCGGCTCCGTATCTCGTAAAGAATATGCTATTCTCGACCTCAATCTCGTCCACTTGTTGATAATTTATTAAAGTACATCTAATTATCTTTGTGATGCAGATAAGTGAGTTAGGCGAGAGAAAACTGATTGACAAAATCTGGGAATTTATTGGGGAAGAGAACGAAAATGAGGATGTTCACTTTCTAGATGTAGGGAAGAAATACTTACTACTTGCTATGGATACTATCAATGAGGGCTTTCATTTCGAAAAGTGGTGGGATCCGACTCTTATTGGAAAATTTCTTGTTGACATAAATCTTAGCGACGTAGCCTCCAAGAATGGAAAACCACTAGAGATGATGGTTTCCTTTTCATTTCCAAGGAGTCTCGAAGTAAATTGGGTCAAGGCTCTAGTGAAGGGAATAAGGGACGAGTTGAAAAGATACGACATGAAATTTTCCGGTGGAGACCTGAAGGAGTCCAAGAAAATTTCGCTGACCGGCTTGGTCATTGGAGAGGTTAAGAAAGGCGAAGAGTTCAGGAGGAGTGGAGCGAGGGAGGGAGATTACGTTTACATTTCCTCCAAGATTGGAAGGAATGAACGCGCCATTATGGATTACCACAGAGGGAAACTGGAAAGGTACAAAGAAATTCTTGACATCTTTCCCAGAATGGATATCCTAAAGTCCCTGAAGAAGTTCAAGATCACTTCGTGTGTAGACAATTCAGATGGCATTTACAAATCGCTCAGCATCTTATCAAGAATGAGCGGGGTCAAAATAAAGATAGAGAGTGATGTATCCACAGACTCCAAGAGTGAAGAGGAAAGAATAGCCTTGTTCTCTATAGGTGGAGACTACGAATTGATTTTCACCTCCCCAGTGGAATTGCCAGATTTTTCTCGGGTAGGAAAAGTCTTACGGGGAAAAGGTGTCGTAGACTTAAATAGTAGCACAAAGATCCCCCCCGGATTCGATCACTTTAAGACTTTAAACTCTTTAAATTCCAAATCAATGTCATCGCACGAATTCTGAGCAACCGTTTGGATTCATCGCCTAATTTATCAGTACCAGAACTGGACTTCAATTAGTAAAAGACGGAAAGTTATATTAAATTGATAGATTAAAGATTGGTTGATCTAGTTGATAAAAAAATTGATCCTGATGAGACACGGGGAGAGCTTTGCAAATGTTAACAATATTATCTCTGAGGACATGAATCAATACCCTCTGACTGAAAGAGGAGTTGAACAGATCCTTTTTTCTGCAGAGCAGTTAAAGGGGCTCAAGTTTGACGGAATAGTCTGCAGTCCGTTGCTGAGAACAAAACAGACAGCGAGGACCGTGGGAGAAGTGATCGGTCTCAAGGTCACAGAGAATAACAAGATAAGAGAGTCGGGTCTCGGCCCTTACAATGGTTACAGGGTGGATGAGGTCCCGAAACTTAACAGAGAAGATCTGGGTATGGAGACGTGGAGTGCACAGCTCGAAAGAATGAAAAGCGCTCTCAGTGATTATGATGGATGCTACCTCTTTGTTAGCCACGCGCTCCCCATCCGAGTTCTTACGGCCAGTTACTTGGGTCTGAACGAGCGGGAGAGTTACGGCATCGACATCAAGCTAGCATCCATGACAGCAATAGACGTGGAAAATGAAAAGGTGCTTTCTATTGGGACCGTACTGCTCACGGACAGAGTCAAGAAGTTTTTCGTGAGTTAGTTTCTAGATATTCTATTTATTGCTTTTGATGCTGTTACGATT
>JACWAC010000199.1 GCA_014874235.1 Thermoplasmatales archaeon | reverse complement strand
GGAACAAGACAAAATTGCACTTTCAAACAATTCAGGGATGCCGCTGTTTGTGCCGTTAAAGGGCCATTATCGATTTCGATATCGTTATATATATGCTTTGCATTAGGGGATGCAAAAGTCAGGAAGTTGCCATGCATGATAACAATCGACAATCTCACTAAGATTTATTCGTCCAAAGAAGGACCTGCGGTTGATTCTCTCACTCTAGAAATTAGGAACGGAGAGATTCTCGGTTTCGTGGGGTTAAATGGCGCTGGAAAGTCCACAACGATCAGAATCGCCGCAGGTGTTACGCTGCCCACGTCAGGAGACGTATTGGTAGATGGTGAAGGCATTACGAAGAAAAAAACTGCAGCATCTAGACAAATGGGGTGGGTACCAGAACTTCCGAATTTTGAAATGAATGCTAAACCGATTCCTCTCATGAGATATTTCGCAGGATATTACGGCCTGTCCAAGGCTCAAGAGGACGAACATATCGACAAACTGCTTAAGCAAGTAGGATTGTGGCAACACAGAGACAAGAAGTTGAGGGCGTATTCTCAGGGAATGAAGAAAAGATTCTCCCTTGCAGAATCACTCATCGGAGATCCCAACAATTTGATGTTTGACGAAACACTGAACGGTCTGGATCCAGAAGGAGTCCAATTCGTCAGAAAACTGATCGTCGACCAGAAGAAGAAAGGTAAAGCTGTCCTGCTCTCCTCGCACATTCTTACTGAGATAGAAGCGGTCTCCGACAGGATCGCAATAATCCATCACGGCAAGCTCATTAAGGTATTGAGTAGATCACAACTGAACGAACTAGGTCATGAAAAGATATCAATGGAAATAGACAATTTTGATGAAAAAGCGTTCAATGAGCTTTCCAAGTACGGCGAAGTTAGACAGACCAGTAATGGGGTATTGCTTACGTCTATACGAATTGAGAGGAAGGATTATCCTGAAATTGTCAGCGCACTCGTTGGATCTGGATACAAGGTGAGAAAATTCGAGGCATCAGGTGAATCATTGGAAGAATACTTCTTCAATACGATAGGTGAGACAAAATGATTCGAGTTTTCTACACTATGGAGAGAGCGAAAATCAACCGGCCACTCAATACCCGCTATATGAGGAGGGGAAGCGATAAATGGGAATAAAACAAAGGGGGAAAAAAATGGAAAGAGTTAATAACAAACTGGTTTGGTCGAACAAGTCTAAGATAGCCGCAACTCTGGTCGTCCTGAGCGCATTGCTTGTGAGCGTTGCCCTACCTGCATATGCCAGCGGGCAAAGTGCGGTTCAACAGAGTCCACAGTACGGATACCCATTCAGCGTGTTGAATTCATCTTTATCTGAAGGTACAAACGGGAATTCGTATCAACTTAAGATCGGTATGGACGATGCCCAGGACTTGAGTTTGGTCCATTTCAATCTCAATCTTACTAGTCCATTTTACAACACAAGCAGCATTAGCTCAGAACAGATATCCAAGACTAATGTCCAGGCAGCTAGTTACCTTGAGCTATCCTACCCCGTGTCCATCTTCAACAACGCGAGCACGGGAAACTACACACTCTCCCTGTACATTCAGTACTGGACAACATTCCCGTACGGCAACAGCCATCCTTCAGGTCAGCAGACTCTTAACATAACGGTAACCTTCCTTGGAGTTACATCGCCCGAAATTACAACTTCTTCTACAATAATCACTGCCGGAGAAACATCCAACCTGACTTTCGCAGTTCATAATAATGGAACGGGAAGGATCACTGACTTGAAGGTCACTGCAACTTACCCGTCTTCGGTTACCCCTGTCTC
>JACWAC010000053.1 GCA_014874235.1 Thermoplasmatales archaeon | reverse complement strand
CGAATTCTGATAACTTACGACTTTATTTTCTTCTCTATTGAACGAATCTCTCTCAAAACTTCCGCAACCGTACTTTTTGAAGTTTCGAGCATCTCTGATTTAGCAGATACTTCGACCTCGAGAGCGGACTCTCCTCCTTTGTTGATCATCGGATGCGACTTGATGTAAACTTTTCCTTTGTGTTTGTTCATCAATTCGGTGACGTAAGGTGCAAGAGTTGCCTCATAGATCCCTTGTATCAAAATTGAATTCTCAGCGTAGAAGCTATCCTTCAGCTTGATTTTGCTCTCTATCTGCTTCAGCATGGACCTCATTTCCACAGGAACGCCAGGAAGCATGAAAATAATAGTAGATTCTTTCTGATATTCAATTCCGGGAGCGGTACCAACTTCGTTCGCTATTAGAGTGGAACCTTCTGGTATCAGAGCCATTTTCTCTCTTTCCTTGGTCATTTCCACCCCCCTCCTTTCTGTTATTCTCTTGATTGTAAGGAGAGTCTCTTTGTCCAAGACAAGTGGAATTTTGAACTCTTCACCGAATGAGGCTACGGTGATGTCGTCAAAAGTGGGACCCAATCCTCCGGATGAAACAATGACATCGCACAACCCAGCCAACGATCTGAAGGCGTTACCGATCTCTTCCTTCACATCAGGCACGATCATGCCCCGATAAACATCATAACCAGAAAAATAGAGCATCCTTCCAATCTCGGTAAAGTTCGTGTTTACCGTCTTCCCTTTTAGAATTTCGTTCCCTATCGTTATGATGCAGGCTTTCATATTTTGGTCAATATGAGCTAAATCTTATTGCTTTCTGTTCTAGCCTAAACCGTTCTGTTTACAACATCACTTTGTGGTGTTTATGAACTCTCTGAACAATTCTCTCATAGTACCAGAACGATCCATGCACAAAGTCGTGCTTCAATTGCAAAATAGAGCATTGAACTCTATTCGTCCAGAGATGATATCAATATTCGAATTATAATTATCCAGATCTAGAAGCTTGTAGAGACGTATTCTGTCCCGTGGGCCGTTTTAGTCTGCCTAAATATTTTAGAAGTAAAACTTTTATCTCTAAAATAATTTCCGAGTAAATGGAATACAAATGGACAGTCTTGGTTAATACAACGCTCGGTGGTTTGATGGGATCTATCAACATGACAATTGTCCTGATATCGCTTCCAACAATATTCAGGGGTCTTAACATAGATCCCACCGCTCCAGGAGAGTTCATTATGCTACTCTGGGTAATGATGGGTTACAGCATTGTGCTCGCAACTTTGCTTGTAACTTTTGGAAGACTCTCAGACATGTACGGCAGAACCAGACTGTACACCATAGGGTTTATTATATTCGCCGCAGGATCCGTCCTGTCCTCCATAATACCTGACGGCTCCGGGAATAACGGTGCGGAGATGCTCATAGCTTTCAGGATGATCCAGGCAGTTGGAGGTGGACTACTGATGGTTAATAGCACCGCTCTGATAACGGATTCTTTCGGACCAACCGAAAGGGGTCGTGCCCTCGGGATAAACCAGATTTCCTTCATTTCGGGTTCGTTGATAGGGTTGATAGCAGGCGGTTTGCTGGCATCCAGTAACTGGCACCTTGTCTTTATTGTGAACATCCCGTTTGCAGTTGCAGGTTCACTGTGGTCGGTATTCAAACTGAAACAGACCACAAAGAGGATGAAAGTCCCCATGGACGTGGTTGGCAATGCCGGTCTGGGAGGAGGGTTAGTTTTGGTAAGTCTGGGATTCACCTATGCACTTGTTCCTTACGGCACATCCTCTATGGGATGGGATAGCCCATGGGTCCTGGGATCATTTATTGTGGGAACGGCACTGCTGTTTATCTTCGTGTTTATCGAACTTAAAGCAAGATACCCCCTGTTCGATCTTCATCTATTCAGGATAAAGCCTTTCAGCTATGGCAACTTTGCTAATTTTATGTCTTCATTGGGTAGAGGGGCCATAATGTTTCTGGTAGTAATATGGCTACAGGGCATCTATCTGCCTTTACATGGCTTCAATTACTCTTCGACTCCCTTCTGGGCCGGAATTTACATGCTACCGATGATGGTAGGCTTTATCGCCCTTGGTCCCATTGGAGGTGCACTCACAGACAAATACGGAGCTCGGACTTTTGCCACAGTGGGGATGATAATTGTCGCTGTGTCACTGTATCTGTTAACTCTATTGCCATACAATTTTAACCTGTGGGAATTCGAAGCCATCCTGTTACTTAATGGAATTGGGAGTGGTTTGTTCGCTGCTCCGAATATGACCGCTGTTATGAACTCCTTGCCTGAGGAGAGTAGAGGTGCTGGAAGCGGAATGAGGACCACATTCAACAACATAGGTCAGACCATAAGCATGGCCATTTTCTTCTCGATAGCGATCACGATTTTCTCGCAAAACCTTCCATCCTCCCTCTTGCAAACATCTCTGTCAATAGGGCTTCCGACTCCTCTGGCGACTGCAATATCCAAGATTCCGCCTTCTGGTGCATTGTTTGCTGCGTTTCTGGGAATAAATCCTGCAACAAGTTTTCCCTCCTCAATGCTCAATCTCATTCCCCCTTCAGCCCTAAGGGCACTAACATCTCTCACCTTCTTCCCTAACGCGATCGGTCCCTCATTCATGATCGGGTTGAAGGATTCGCTGTACATTGCAACTATTATCACCCTCATTGGAGCCGTACTGTCCGCAATGAGCGGTGGGAGATACGTTCACGGTGAGGGGTACACCAACGGGAAGGATAAAACGAAGCTGAGTGGATCGGAGCATAGAGAATCTACATCCAAAGCTCCGGACAACTCCCACTGGAGCAAAAAATGAAGAATGAATATGCAGTGCTACTAGATCAACTGACCTCCATAAGGAAAATCAGAATAAAAATACTGAATGAAATCAATGCCAATCTTGCTGACATGAACTCCAGGGATTTTCATGTCTTTTACCAGATCTGCAAAGTGGTCAAGGAACCTACTATGAGTGACCTTTCTGAATCAACGGGGCTATCAAACGCACTGATAACCTCTTCGGTTGACAGTTTGGAGAGGCTGAACCTGGTGAAGAGAAAGAGAGGACCGGACAGGAGAAGCTACGTCGTAAGGCTCACGAGCAAGGGAGTCGAAAGATGCCAGGAAATGGAAAAGGCAAGGAATAGAAGCATTAACAAGATCTTCAGCAGTATGACCAAAGATGATCTAGATGAACTTAAGGGAACACTGATGCGGTTGAACGATCTTATAGAGAAGTATGCATAGCGTTCTGAGACAAGGGTCAAAATGGTTCCGTAACTATTCTCCGAGCGCCTTCATTAGCGAAGGGAGCGATTCTTCGTAGAGATACTCTATTCCAAAGTGTCCTTCGTCGAATTCCTTGTACTCGTGCTTCACCTTGTAACGTTCGAGTTTTCTGCTCATGCCCTTCATTCCGATGTTTATTGAAAATTCGTCCCTTTTCCCAACTTGAAGGACAATTTTCTCTTCTCTCAGGTTATCCAACCGTTGCTCCAGATTTCTCAATGGATCGAAGAGCAACCACTTGTTCCACACATCCTGTCGAAGGGTGTGATACTTCACATCAAACGGAAGATCGAAACCAACCTTTCGTTTATGGTTGGGTGAGTAGAATGCAGCCATTGCTAGAACGTTCATGGCTTCAAAATCGGAGTTTTCCGGCCTAGGTTTTTCATTGAAGTATTTCAAGAATTTCTCGGGACTCATTCTTTCGAGTTTCGAAAGTGCAATGGGAAAATCCTTAAGATAGCAGAATTCAAAACCGGAATCACCGGATACGTCGACGAATCCTTCGAAGAGTTCTGGATGCTTGGATGCGAGTGAGTAAGAACCAAACCCTCCGGACGACTTACCGAAAACTCCTAACTTTCTCTTTCCATACTGCTTGTTTATGAATCCTATTACATCCTTGACTATGAAATCTTCATAGTTTCCAACCGCTGAAGAATTGACGTACTGATTCCCATAGTACGAAGTCATAGTGTCTGGCAGCACTATCAGAAAGGATCTTGACTTCTTCTCGGCTATTTTGTTCAGGACTGTGAAAAAATCGTGACCCATATACGACCTGTTCACGAAACTAATCGAACTTCCGAAGAAACCAGCCAGCCCTATTAATGCCGGAGTGGAATCCTTCACGTTCCTTTCCAATACCAACACTTCTCTGTTGATCGGATCGCCTAGATGATTACCGGCAAGACTTGATCCTCTGATCACAAATCTCTTGATTTCGAAACGCTCCTTTGTTTCTAAGACAGGCATGGCATGTTATACTAAGAAGACGAATAGCTTTTCCGACGTGGTTGGTTGAACCTGCGGTGTTACGATTAAGGGTATCAGATTATCAGAGTTTCCTGGTCCACTTTTCTTCTTGAGATTCCCAGATCATCCACACTTATCTCAGAGCCGCCATAAAGCCTAGCCGACCTCTTTGATGAATACAGCGCCGAAGCCAATCTTCCCGCCGCGTCTGCCTTCATGATACCGCTTCCGCTACTTCCGTTGATCACCGACAGGTTCATCTTCCGATCCAGTACGTAGGTACCATCCATATTATTCATTGAATAGAAACCCGCCCAGCTTGCCACCATTCGAGATTCGGAGAATGCGGGTACATATTCCCGGAGGACCGTATAGAGATTGTTTGAATAATAATCTGGGTCCGCTCCCGGATTTTCTTCAAGGGGAAACCCCTTCCCCACACCATCGCTGTAAGATACCCAGAATGACTTCGATTTAGGATCTGGCCTCATATCAATAGCTGGGCTCGGAAGAATAGTAAAAGGGAATATATCCTCCTCTCCTGTAACCTTGTGCTGCATCATTTTGGAGATACCTTCGCTCTGCACCTGGAACACCTGAACTTTCTTCGGATGAGTGAATGCATCCATTCCGATGGGACTCAATAGTTCACTCGTCCACACATCCGTTGCGAGGAGGAACTGATCGGCGTAGATTTCTCCCCTATTGGTGTTAACAGATTCCACTATCTTGTCCTGCCAGATGAACGGTTCTCCGGGAAAATTCAATTTTGAACGAGGTGAAATATTCAGGGCGTTTACTTTCGTGTTATATCGGAATTCGATGCCCATTTTTTCAAGCTCTTTGACGTAGTAAGACGCAAGTAGGTCTGGCTCCATTATACCGCAATTTTCACCCACTAGACCGCCGTCAATATTCTTAAGGCTCATTATCTTAGCTGCTTCAAGGTCCGGTTCTGTCCGTATACCTAGCTCAGAAATCTCTTCCCTGCTGATGATTCTGGATTGCACTTTTTGGTAAAGCTTGTGGACGGTTTCGGAGTTCAGATTTACTTCGTCCATCAGGAACAGATAGCCATTGAAGTGCATTCCCAGATCGAACCCCTTGCTCTGGACATCTTTGTAAAAGGATATTGAAGACGACGCCAGCTTGTAATTGGTTTCAGAAGTAAAGACGTCCCTGAAAGCTGCATCACTCTTTGCCGTGTTCCCCTGTGCATACGTCCCCCACTTGTCCACTATGCAAATGTTCAAATCCGGATTATCTGTTTTAATGTGATATGCTGATGAAAGGCCAGAAATTCCTGCACCTACGACAAGGAGGTCGTATTTTAGCATTCCCGACGTAATTACAAGCGGTTATATAAGAGTCGAGGGGAACAGCAAAGACATCTTCTCTTTTCGGCTAGAGAAGATCCATTTTTTTGAGTAAGTAATAGGCCGATACAATATCCTCTAGACCAATCCCCATCGACTTGAAAATTGTCTTCCTGAAACTCTTGAACTTGTCCTTGCTTCCTACCACTTCTTTTAGTTCCACTGCCTTACCTCCCTTACCGACGAAATCCGAAATTTCTGAGGACTCCTTGAGTGCCTGTTCCAAGTGTTCCACGACTACAAGCTGTGCACTGTCAACTACTTGTTCTGAAACCTCTCTTCTTGAGAGGACGTTTGAACCGACTAAATTCAAATGATACGAGTCCAAAAACGAGAGACCCTCGATTATCGGTTGATGCGCGGAAGTTATGCAAGAAATCACATCTGCACTATCCAGCGCTTGTCTCAGGTCTTGGAAGTACACTATTTTTCTTCCAAACCTTTCGACCATCCTCCCAGCAAAATCCTGTCCATGCTCCTTTGTTCTTGAGTACACTCTGACTTCTTCCGGATTGGATATATTCAGTATGCCCTCGAGTTGCGTTTCTGCTTGAAAGCCAGAGCCCACAAGAGTGAATGTGCTTATCTTTCCGTGCAGAATTGAGGTAGCTAAAGCAGTAACGGCACCAGTTCTGACTTGGCCTAGCCTGTTGGCTTCTATTACAGCTAGAAGTTCAGTGGTAATGGTGTCAAACAATAGGACAACAAACCTTGCATTATCTTTCGTTCCTATGTACGTCTTTAGTCCCGTTATATGATACTTGTTCATGAAGGCAGGCATTGTGCTTAGAACAGAACTGTCAGAGAACGTTCTCTGACGGGAATCTGCGCCAGCACTTCCCTTGGAGTACTCCTCAAAACAATCGTTCATTGCAACTATTGCGGTCTTCATATCAAAATTCGCACTTACTTCTCTTTCTGTAATATAATACACTTGGAATCAAACTTTGAACGTATAAATATTCTTTTGGGAGAACCTCTCTATACCTATAGCGAAGCAAAGTTATCCTAGAAAATCCAACCAATAATGACTAGTGCAATCCTCATCTTGAGATCAGGAGCTAAGATTGTTGAGAGGAATAGACCCGGTATAGCCCGTATATGAGATCAAGAGTTTCATTCCCGAAAGATCAACGGGTTTGCCAGATGATGAATGAAACGTTATGGAGATTATAGCATTAGATTCAATTAGAGTGGAACCGTGAGAAGGGGTAGCTCCAGTTGATGTCCAGAAGTCTCCGCTACTGGTGAACGTGTTCATGTAGAAAACTGACGAACCAGAGGTAATCGAAACGTTCTGCACCGTCCATCCCGCACCTGTTGAGGTGCTATTAATGATTGTCATGGTTATATAGGAAGGATTCTTGAGTGAAGTAGGTGAGGCCAATGAAAGCAAAAGAGTCGTCGAATTCATTTGTCCTGAAGGAGACTCCACGCTCAGGCTCCCGATAAGGGGGCTGGGTAAAGTATAGTAAGAGACTAGAAAATACACCGTCGTGGCCAGAACGACAGTCACCGCAACCATCAGGATCGTCGCTATCACTGGAGAGACAGCTTCGTCTTGTTCTTTATGAAGCGACCATACCTTTTTGTGAACTCTTCTTACGACCTCTTTCATCTCTTTCCCTCTGGCGAGCCAGGAGTAAAAAGAAATGCTTAAACCTAATATATATTTTGAGGTTAATCTAGTGCCAGAAAGCGGAATATTCACCGTGTTATATTGAATGACGTAGTAATCATTATCCCTTGAGAATTGAAATTGCTCTTTCTAGCAATTTGACCTTGGTCATTGTTTCTTTCAACTGCAGACTGTCGTTAACTACTTCAGTGGAAATCAAATCCATCTTTTTCTCTTTCATTTCTTCAAGTAGCACTGTCCTAGCCCTTTGCTTCACTATGTCAAAGTCCTTTCCCACAACATCTACAACAATATTCTTGACATAGAGAAGATATGGGATCCCTGATACAAAAATGTCTCTCGCGAGTTCATAATAGCCATTAGTTTCGTGAGAAAACTCAATCTTTGAAAATGAAATAAGCAGTTTGAGCTCTGAACCTACATTTTTGTAGGTTTTGTAAGACTCGATTACTTCGTAAGATCTAAATTCACCTGCGGGAGCCATTCTATATAAGACCACACAAGAGCAAGGGATTAGTACTATCACCTGAGAAATTATCAAAAATGGAAAAAACAGATTTTGAATTCGGTCCAGTGCAGCAGCGGCTCACCAATTCATATTTAGACGATTCGCGAAGTGAATGGTCTAACTTGTATCCGCGTCCGGTATTGGGACAAAAGTCATCTAGCCATGAAGAAGCATGAGATTGTGGATGAGCCC
>JACWAC010000198.1 GCA_014874235.1 Thermoplasmatales archaeon | reverse complement strand
GAGTGTCTTTCCTTTGCAGGTGTGTACCAAATCGTGATAGACGTGGGCCATGAACCCTGATTTCCCACTGATTTAGGCAGTTGATGATTTGTTCAATTCGTGTTATTCGGGGAAATGCTTATATTTAACGACTGCCTATATAGGCAGTTGCAATCCAGGATTAGGAAGAAGGTGATCAACGGCATCGAATACTTCTACGAGTCTAGCTACTACTATAGCCCCGTTAAGAAGAGGATGATGGAACATTCCAGGTACGTGGGAAAGAACGTTGACGGTAGGCCTGTGAGAGTGAGAGAACTCCTACCTGGCTACGCATTCTCCTACGGTGAATTCGTACCCCTCTTGCGGGTGATAGACAATCTTGGAATAAGAAACATCATGATGAAACACGTTTCGGAGAGCGAGGTCAATTCAATCCTGGCAGTTGCGATGAACAGGGTAATAAGAAGGCTCCCGTTATCAAACATAAGGTCCTGGTATGAAGATTCCTACGTCTCTATAGACCACAAGGCATCGCTCTCCTCCCAGAATCTATCATCCCTCATGGAGAAGATAGACAGGATCGATCTCAGGTGGAAATTCCTGAGCGAATTCTCAGGTCTCTCCGGGAGGAACCCCACACTCCTCTACGACATAACATCCATCTCTTCATACGGAAAGATGCCCTTCCTGGAATACGGCTATTCCCGTGACAACACTGAAGAACCACAGGTCAACCTTTCGATGGCTGTGGACAGTGAGAGGAATGTACCCGTTTTCTACGAAGTATATCCGGGGAGCATAGTTGACGTATCCACTCTCCACAACACTGTGGACCTGCTCAGCGATATGGGAATAAGGGAATGTACCTGGGTACTGGACAGGTGTTTCTTCTCATCGCAGAACGTGGATGATCTCGTTGAAAGAAGAATGAAATTCGTAATGGCAGTCCCGGCAAGCAACTCCTCCTGCTCGATTCTTCTCTCCAGGGCGCACAGCATGCTCGGAATAAACGATCTTCACCTTTACGGCAGGAGGAGCATATTCGTGAAGGGTGTTGCAGTGGATGCAGGGACTAGGAAGCTGAGGGCATACCTGTTCCACGACCAGGAGAGGGAGTCACTTGAGAAGGAGAAGTTTCTCGTCAGGCTTCAATCAGATATGGAGTACCTTCAATCCCTGAGGATATATTCGGGCACGTCTCTTGAAAGCATTCTGTCGAGGGTGACAACTGCAAGGTTCATAAGAGCGAGGATGAGCGGTGACAGAGTTGTAGCTCTTCCCAGGAAGAATGCGATAGCGAGGCACATCAACAGGATGGGCAGGTTTGTGATCGCTTATCAAGGTGAATTCGACTGGAATACCGTTCTTTCTATGTACAGGTCCAGAGACGCAGTTGAAAAGAGTTTCGATTATCTCAAGAACGACATAGGGGGCGATCTCAGGGGGAAGAGCATATCGACCGTTAGGGGTTCGATATTCATAGACTTCGTATCTCTCGCAATAAGGATGCACCTCATGTCTATGATGAACGAATCAGGACTGTGGAAGACCTATTCCGTTGATTCAATGCTCATAGAGATGCAGAAGATAAGAAAGGTCAGGCTCTCAGACAACAGATTCGTCACAACTGAAATAACAAAGAGATGCAGGAAGATCATTGAGGAGCTAGGCCTAACGACTGCCTAAACGAGTGGGAAATCAGGATACAATAGTTAATCTTGAAGTAATGCATTTCTATTTACTGAAAACGCCTAGCTTATATACTCAAGAGTCGAAGCTGAATATATATTAATGTTTGAATGAATGTCATTGTGTCTTTCATCACTGA
>JACWAC010000197.1 GCA_014874235.1 Thermoplasmatales archaeon | reverse complement strand
GCGATCCGTCATCTTCGTCCTTTCTGTTGGTTTTGAAATCGATGATATGTACAGCGTCAAAATCGGGCAGATATTCCAGCCAGTCTATTTTTCCGCACAAAATAATATGGTCTTTTTCCGAAAACCAATAGTAAATCAGGTCACGATCCGATTTTATTTTTACCGCTTTGTCCTGACTTGCGCAAAAACTTCATAAATTGATTTTTAATATAAGGTTTATCCCTTTACAACAAGACTTGACCTTTTTAATTGGGACACTGAATTGATACAATATTGGTATTTATGTTCGTGAGACGAATAAAATCAAGAAAATCAACCTGTTTCCAAATAGGTGAAAAGAAGTATGGAAAATTTAAACTAATCAAACACGTTGGCTGTGCTTCAACAACAGTCGAAATTGAAGCTCTTCAAGTAAAAGCAAATCAAGAACTGCAAGAAATGATTTTAAAAAATCAATTATTACTTTTTCCAGAAATTAAAAAATCTTTTAAAGCAAAATTATTGAACTGGCATATTACCGGATATCATTTAGTATTTGGATTTGTTTACGACTTAATTAGATTTCCAGACAATATGCTTCGGGATTTAGTTGTAGCTCGCATCGTTCATCCAAAAAGTAAAGATGCCACCGTTCGCTTCTTGAAAAACTACTTAGGAATAATATTGTCCAAAGACAAAATTTATCGATTCTTAGATACTCTTGATAAAAACAAATTGATTGAGATTGCCTATGAATTTGTTTCTCTTAAAAACAGTGGTGTATCTTTAATCTTTTATGACGTCACAACGCTTCATTTTGAAACAGAGAAAGAAGATGAGTTTAGAAAAAAAGGTTTCTCCAAAGACCACCGTGGTGACATGCCTCAAGTTTTAATCGGACTGTTTGTTGACTTTGAGGGATACCCATTTGATTTCGATTACTTTACCGGTAATACCTTTGAAGGCCACACGTTTAGAACATCAGTTGAAAAGCTGATAAAAAAGTATCAATTTGATAGTCTTACCGTTGTAGCCGACGCCGGAATGCTCTCTGAAGATAATCTTGCGTATTTGGAAACCAAAAAAATAAACTACATCGTTGGAGCCAGACTCAAAAATACAAAAGAAGAAATATTGAAACAAATTATTGATCATAATTACAGAGTTGAGTCAATAAATGAAATTGAATTAGATGCTCAGAGATTGATTATTGAATATTCAGAAGATCGGGCTAAAAAGGATATGAAAAACCGAGAAAAAATAATCGACACATTAAAAAAGAAATTAGAAACTGGAAAACCGGTAGTTCATAAAAACAAATTTCTGGCTTGGAAAAACAATGACAAAATTACTTCGATAGATGATAAAAAAATTGAAGAGGATAAACAGTTTGATGGGTTAAAAGGATATATTGTCAATAAAGGCAACCAAAGCAACTTTAAAGAAATTATCAATCAATACCACAATCTCTGGAAAGTCGAAAAAGCCTTTAGAATGTCAAAGAATGATCTTAAAGAGAGACCAATTTATCACCAAGAAATTAAAAGAATACAATCTCATTTAATTTTATGTTTTGTTAGTTTGCTTGTAATGAAAGAGGCAGAAAAAATTCTGAACACAAAAAAATACACAATAGAAAGAGCAATAGAGTTTTTGGGTAAGGTAGGTGAAGGAGAAATTCGGATAGGCAATACAAAAATGCCGTTGGAATCAGAACTTAATCAAGACTCAAAGAATATTTTGAAGTTATTTTCAGGACACTGAAATGCGCAAGTCAGGAAATTATGGTAGAGGGAAATTGTTTCGCAGATTTTGTTAATAATTTCCAGTTGG
>JACWAC010000052.1 GCA_014874235.1 Thermoplasmatales archaeon | reverse complement strand
AGGTTCGAATGGAGACCTTGACTTTGGTTGGTTGCCAGTTTGGAGATGAGGGTAAGGGGAAGATAATAGACTATCTTTCTTCAGATTTTGACATCACCGTGAGATTCAATGGTGGGGAAAACGCGGGCCATACGGTTGTAATTGATGACAAGACGATAAAGTACCACTTGGTTCCTGCAGGATTTCTGAGATCGAAGACCGTCGTAATAGCTAAGGGTGTCGTTCTCAACCTCAGAAGACTTGTCGAGGAAATTGAATTGTTGAAGGGATTCAGAGGTAATTTTGACCTAAAAATATCGGACCTAGCACACATCGTTACTGACATGCACTTTAAGCGAGACATTTACCTCGAGCAATTGAGGGGTGCAGGTAAGATTGGCACGACTCTCAAGGGAATTGGTCCTGCTTACGAATCCAGATTCGGACGATACGGCATCAGACTTGTGGATTTCAATGATCTGAATGACCTTAGAGAGCGCCTTTCGCTCATGAGCAAAATATACCAGATACCCTTAGACGGCAAATACATCGAGAACCTATTGGCAGATTATGAGAAAATAAAGAGCTACATTACGGACACTAGAGCATACCTCGAGGAAGAGCTGGATGCCGGCAAAAGAGCTCTTTTCGAAACGGCAAATGGTACATTTATAGACATCGACTCCGGAACCTATCCCTTTGTTACTTCTTCTTATACAACTTCTGGGGGGGTCACAGTTGGAACGGGTCTCTCTCCAAAATATTTCAGCAGATTTATGGGGGTCGCAAAGGCATATACAACTCGGGTCGGTGAAGGCATTTTCCCCACCGAGATGTCAGGCGCAGAAGCTGATAAGCTCAGGACACTCGGTAATGAGTTTGGCTCGACCACTGGAAGACCGAGAAGAGTTGGGCACCTGGACATCCCAATGCTGAGAAGAGCAGTCAAGCTAAATTCACTTGACTACATCGCGCTTACGAAGGTAGACGTACTAGGAAAGATGAACAGCGTACAAGTTGCGGTGTCATACGAATCTAACGGAACAGAAATGAAAGAATTCGAACCTTCGAAAGTTCCTGACAAAATTCACTACGAATCCTTTAGGCCATGGGGAGAGGATCCAAGCAAACTGCATGAGTATATTGAGTTCATCGAGAACGAACTGAAAGTTCCAATCGTATTGGTAGGAATTGGAGAGAAGCGTGATGCGATCGAACTTAAAGGGAATGTTGCACTTTAAGGGTTATTAACCTCTCAGTTATAATTCCTGACCGCCAACGTATTACCGAAAACCGGATTGCGCAATATTTATAGCCAAAACATCAATCATTATTCGGTGAAAAGGCATTTTCTTTCCAAGAGAGAAACCAAGGAATACAAAGGTCTTTTGGATAGTTTTGGAATACTCGTAGAATCCAAGACCCTGGAAATAGAGGAAAATGATCACGTTTTAATCTACGACGGTTCAACACCGATACTGGTTAAATATCAAGATAAATGGCTTCCAACTCTTAAGATCATGAAGTCAAAAGATTTCCCAAGAGTAGTCATAGATCAGGGAGCCTATATCGGAATTAAAAATGGTGCAAACCTTTATTCCGCAGGTATAAAGAACATATTTGGCACCCTAAGAAAAGGTTCAACTTGCATTTTGGAAGATATGACAGGAAGACAGGTTGGCTCGGCAACGGTGGAATCTGAAGAGGCTGACATTCAGAGTAAGAAGAAGGGGTCTTACCTAAGGGTGTACGAACTCTATGGGTGAATTTTAAAAATTCCTGTCATCTCGCTTAACGCTCTTTCCGCAGGCTGGGTTCCAGTAAGAAACGTTAAATACGCTTGCCTCCCTTAAGAATTATGAAATTTGTAGATCTACATCAGGATATGGGAATTACTTCTCAAAGGGCGGACATAGTTTCTTCGACAGAACAGTCAAGTCTAGACGCAATCAGAAAATATGAAGATGCAATCATATTTGGAGTTAGCTTTCCGCACATATCTGTCGTAAATGACAGGGCAGAAGAACTCACAAAACTTTACGGGAAGCGTTCTATGGCAACAGTTGCAGTGTGGGAAGACCTGATGGAACAGCTGAAATTCTACAAGCATATTGAAAGAAAGGGGCTCATATCTATACTGCTGAATCAATCAGGCATTATGAAAGATGGAATCAAGATTCTTCTCAGCCTTGAAGGCACAGACTGTCTAAGAGATCCATATGATCTCTTTCTACTGAGAGATCTCGGATTGAGGTGCATCGGGCTCACTTGGAATTACGATACAAAATTTGCTGCTGCAGCCATGTCAAAGAAGGACTATGGACTCACTGGTTTTGGCGAAGAACTGGTTAATATCGCGAATGAACAGAACATAATCGTGGATTTGGCGCACTCGAGCAGAAATACGATTCTGGACACATGCTCAGCTTCGAAAAAGCCGGTTATTTCGTCACATGGAAATGTCAAGAGTGTTCACGACCATGCAAGGAACCTAGACGACGACAGTATTGAAGCCATAGCAAAGACGGGTGGAGTGGTAGGCATTACTGGCATAAGACCTACGCTCAGCAAGGATCCTTCTATCAACGATCTAGCGAAGCACATTGAGTATGTCGGTGAGAATTTTGGATGGGATCACGTTGCCCTTGGTAGTGACTTCTTGGGAGTTGATGAAACACCTAGAGGCTTCGAAAATGTGTCAAAGATCGCCGATCTGGCTGGCATGCTCGGTTCCCACTCCAAGCAGGTACTCTGGGATAACCCTCTGAGAGTTATCAAGGAAGTAATTCCGCATTGATGCTAAGGGTCACTGAAAATTGTAGCTCCTGCTGGCTTTGCATTTCAACTTTGACACTCAACAGTTGAGGGAGCCAGACCTAGAAAAACTTGAGAGCTTCTCTCCCCTTCATTCCTTCCTTTACCCCAGACTCACTTGCCTTAACACTTATTTTCATGACATCTTTGTTGAGGAGATCGTCGAACGTGTTGACGCCTGAAATCGACACAGCCAGTGCTCCCGTTTTATCTACGGCTTCCATGTTCAGATATCCGCACATTAGAAACCCTTTCTTTCCACTTATGACAACGATCGGGGCAGGTTTTGTATCTATCTTTACCCCTGTGTAAGTCTCTCCGTCCACCGATAAATTTTCAATCTGTATCATATTCCTCGATACTCATTTGGCGTATTATAGGTTGATGTCTGAACGGATAAGATATGCTCTCCCATGCCATTTCCAATTTCCTGAGATAATAATTCTTGTCATACCTGTTCTCAAGATTCTCTATATCAACGCTTCCCTTTCTTTCGTCGATTACAAACATCGATACTTTATCTCCCGGTCCTATGTTTTTAGCCTTTTCAACAGCCCTCTTCCTGATACCATTGACTTTGTAATATTCTGGTCTCCTAGTTGCAACAATCGATAACTTCAGATCTGAGTCTTCTACCCTTCCATTGATTATTCTGTCCCTGTACGATTCGTAAATTTCTCTTATCTCTCTGTAGTGCTCATGGAATTTTTCAATCGTAGAAACTCTAGAGTAAACTTTTAGGATATCTTCCTGCATCTTCTTGCAGATGCTGGGGAAGTCGGTTCTTCTCAACTCTATTCCCCGAACCTTAAATTTTCCATTCTCCATGAGTCCAAAATACCTGTTCAGCGCTCCGCTACCGTCTCTGGCAGGAAGGAAAACGATCCACTTATAAAACCCTTCAAGCGAAATCTTGAGTCTGCTCATCTCCTCTATTCTCTTCATCACCCGATGAACGTCCCCATTGCCCTGAAGCCAGAGGGAGTCCACGATTCCGTGTATTGCTTTGAATCCTTCGTCTTCAGCTATTTTTATGCCATCTGTCAGTATTTTTCTTCCGAGACACGTTATCGACTCGTGGACTTCTATCCTTCCGAACTTTGCATTCTTGTAACCCGTATAGCCGAATGATGTCAGCAGGAGCCACTTAAGAACTGCGTCCCTCCTCCGGTATCTCTCATCCGAGTTTTTCTTGGACTTGTAATAGAGCCTGAGTTCAAGCAGGTCAGAAAGAAATTCAGAGAGTGTACCCCTTTTGTCAAGGCAGATATCATATCCCAGATCCTCTATCCTCCATGAATTATTGCACTTCACATTTATTGTCTCTGGGGAGAGGTTGTAGTTCACAATTATTGATGGGTACATTGAGCTGAAATCGATCTCATGCACTTTCTCGTAGATTCCCGGTATCGGTTGAAGGTACAACCCACCCCGGTCTGCGCTTATGAAAGTATCCAAATCCTTTATCATCTCGTGATCGTCCTTGTAGAGAGGTATCATTATTCCTTTTTCAAGAGACTTCCTGACTTCGTACGAAGATACCGCAGTTCCTGGCGTTATACGAGCGGAGTGAAAAAGCGTTAGAGAGGTGATCTTGGAAATGGTAGTTAGGCCCTCAAGTCCTCCCTCGCTGAATATGAATGAGGTATTCCTGTCCACATGTGGTATCCCATAAATAATGAAGCCACTCGACCTATGGCTGATCCTTCCGTACGAAGTGAACGTTCTTTCCCTGCTTCTCGAAGTTCTTGCAGCGTAACCACGCGTTCTTGCAATCGCAAAAAAATCTGAGAAATATTTATCACCACCCTCTGATATTATCAAGTTGGCGTCCTTCATGTTTGAGAAGAAGTAATCGAGGGATGACGGAAGGTTTGTGAACAATTGACCGTTGATTTCGATTTCATCCAATGCGTTGATGAATTTAATTTCAAGAATGTTGAGTTCAGGGATGTCAAAATCCATTCCCCCGTCGTCCCCAAAAAAATGAAGGTTGTTCTTGATCATAAATGACTGAATGACGTTGATGTCTGCGTTGTATACCTTATAATCCCTGAAGCTCCCTATCTTTTCTATGGCCAGGATCACGTCACTTATCTTGTTCGCAGGCAGACTTATGCTGACGACCTTTTTACTGGAAAAAATGTCTCGTTGGTCTTCCAACTTCCACTTTATCCAAGGGACAAGGTCTATCTCGTCTGTCACTCTTTCCAATCTGTCTCCCGTTACGTATATGGTGTGGTCGTAGTTCCACATCTTTATCTTCTTGTGCTCATCTATGGTGTAGATGGTTTTGCCGCCCCATGAATCAACGATCATTAGACTCTTTACGAATTTCCATGAGTACAAAGAGCAGGAAGGTAAAATAGGGGTCTAGGTTCGTGATTGACCCTTCCGGAATGTGGAGCTTGATCTTTTTGATGAAGTCTTCAACTATCTCCTTGTCTCGACCGTTCATTAATCTTTCTGCTTTTCTTATCTCCTCAGTGATGCTCTCTATTTCCATTCTAAGGCTAGGGGTGTTTCTTCCCATTTCTTAACGACCTCGAGTATCTTCCTGTGGAACACGTTGTCTAGCCATTGTGGTCTGAATTCTTCGTCTCCGATCAAGTATACGATGTTGGGTGTCTCGGTCCTTCGTGATATCCCTTCTAAGGCGCTCGATATGTTTAGCAATACGTCCTCTTTCCATTCTTTCAGTTCTGAGAGTCTAACTACGATAAAGATCGAGAAATCGTCATAATAGAAATCCTCAATTATTGTCTTCTGGAACTGGTACATGTTGAGAATTCTCTGTATGTACAGTTGATCCCCCAATTTCCTCTTCAGGTAATGAGCATCAACAAATACCCCATCTCCCAGAAGCAGCAATGTTTTTCCATAACTATTTACGAAATCTTCTAGGAGGATCGAGTTGAATTCCTCCATCTCCATGAGGTATGAGTGTCTTGGACTGGCCCTGAACATGAGTAAAAATCGGTCTGTCTGTATTTGAACTTTACACACCATAATAAAAAATGAAAAAATTGAAAAAATGAATGTCGCGGAAAATATATAAACAACGCTCAATTCTGTGAAAATAATGATAGAACTCGTTCCAATGGACGAACAGGACCTTGAAGAATATCTCAAGACAGCGATAGAGAACTACGCAAATGAAAAGGTGAAATCGGGAACCTGGGGTCGAGATGAAGCAATGGAAATGTCAAAGGACGAATTCAAGAAACATCTTCCAGATGGAATAAAAACAAAGGGTCAGTACCTGTATACGGCAAGGGATGCTGCAACAAACAGAAAAATTGGAATGATCTGGATCGGAATAGGAGAGACAGAGATCACAGGAGCATGGATATGGGACTTTTTGATATATGAAAGTGAAAGGGGAAAGGGATTTGGTACTCAGACCCTGAGGGCTCTCGACGATACACTCGCGAAATTGGGTCAGAGGAGAGTATTATTGCACGTGTTTGGGCACAATGAAATAGCAATCAATCTGTACAAAAAGTCAGGATATCACATCATAGATCTATGGATGTCCAAAGAAATATGAATAAAACTATTTGAATATCCGAAAGTCAAAACCGTGCGTTCGAAGTAGGAGGGAAAACGTAATCAGCAAATCTGAGAGTGTTGGGAATTAAACTGAACCAATGATGGTGGTGGAGTGTTGTTTGTTTCTACAGAAATAATCCATCAGGAAAAAGAGTATAAAAATAAAAAAGGAGTATAATTTAGCTGTTATTTTTAATACCAGCCGCGGATCTTCATCGCTTTTGAGATTCTGTCTACCGCCAGGATGTATGCGGCCATTCTGGGGGTGGTGTTGTACTTCACTATTGTCTCCGTTGTCTCCCAGAAGCTCTTTGACACCTTCCTGTCCAGTTTGCTGTAGACTTCGTCTATGTCCCAGTAGAATCCGTTGATGTTCTGTACCCACTCAAAGTAGGAAACGATAACTCCACCGGAATTTGCGAGGAAGTCTGGAATATCGAAAACTTTGTTCTTCGCCAGGATCTCATCAGCGTCCGGAGTCGTCGGTCCATTAGCCAGTTCCAGCACGATTTTTGCTTTTATGTTTGCGGCGTTCTTTGAAGTGATCTGGTTTTCTAGTGCCGATGGAACGAGAACGTCCACTTTCAGTTCGAGTAATTCTGCATTGGAGATCTCCTTTGCACCTTTAAATCCAACCACGCTTCCAGTCTTCATCTTGTGTGCTTTTACTGCTACGAAATCTAGTCCACTTTCATTGTAAATTCCGCCCTTGCTGTCAGAAACTGCTACAACTTTTGAATGGAACATCTCGGTTATGAGTTTGTGTGCAAATTCGCCAGCGTTACCAAATCCCTGGACCGCAACCGTTGCCTTTCCCAGGTCGATGTGCAGGTGCTTTGCAGCCTCTCTCAGTATGTACATTCCTCCCCTTGCCGTAGCGTCTCCTCTTCCTAGTGATCCGCCTATCTCCAGGGGCTTTCCCGTTATGACACCAGGTACGTTGTACCCTTCCATTACGGAGTATTCGTCCATCATCCAGGCCATAATCTGTGGGGTCGTGTAGACATCTGGGGCGGGTATATCAATATCCGGTCCTATGTATTCTCCGATTGCCCTGACATATCCTCTTGAAAGTCTCTCTAGTTCTCCTGCACTCAATGACTTCGGATCGCAGATTATTCCTCCCTTTGCGCCGCCGTATGGAATGTCTGCCAGCGAAGTCTTCCATGTCATCCATGCTGCAAGGGCTTTAACCGTTGAAAGGCTCTCCTGTGGGTGGAATCTGATTCCTCCCTTGGTGGGTCCCCTTGCGAAATTGTAGTGAACCCTGAATCCAGTGAAAACTTTCATAGATCCATTATCCATCCTCACCGGGATTTGAACCTGAACCATGCTCATGGGCTCTCTCAGAATCGCATGAGCCTGTGGGTCCAGTTTCATTATTTGTGCAGCTTCGTCCAGTTGCTTTTGTGCAATTTTAAATGGGTCGAGTTCTTCGGGTTTCTTTTCACTCTTAGGTTGTTGCATCATTGTTTCACCTATAATGCGGTGGGATATCGCATATTAATTCATAAAGATTGTTAATTAATCGTAATTAATCTTATTTGACGCAATACGGGGAGCGTTATTCACAAAGGTTATTTTATGCTTCTACATAGAGAGTTATGAAGGTAGACCTATGGTTCTCTGAGTTGCAGAACGAGGATGTGAAATTTGGAGTGAGGGTGAAATCACACCTCTTTTCGAAAGAGTCAAAGTATCAGAAGATAGACGTCTTCGACTCCGAGTTCTTCGGCAAAGTAATGATCCTCGACGGATGTTTCATGATTACTGAAAAGGACGAATTCATGTACCAGGAGATGCTTTCGCATCCCGCAATGGTATCCCACCCCAACC
>JACWAC010000196.1 GCA_014874235.1 Thermoplasmatales archaeon | reverse complement strand
AGTATAAAACCAAGGAAAGAGAGCGTGACTGCAACCCAGCTTGATATCTGGTGGGGTCCTATCTGTGCATTCAGTGTTGGGAAGATGCCTACCATCATGAATGCGGGAACAGACAAAATGAGCAGAATTATTCCTCCTATGACCTTCACTCTTCCCTTCCTCCGAACTGAGTTCAGTTTGTGATTTTTCATAGTCCGGAGACCCCCAGCAGGACGTAGCCAAAGATGTACAGTGCAATAGGAAGGGTGAGAGTTGCGAGGGAGATACCTTTACTGCTGTGTCGAGCCCTGTAAACTGAAACAAGATACAGGGAGAGTGAAACAGTAATGAAGACCGTAGAGATGACAAAGAGGTCCTGCAAATAATGCCCATAGTTGCCGAAGAGAGGTGAGACCATGATACCGACGGGTTCCCTGTAAAGATTGGCTATGGGTCTGATGATAAGCGCGTAAAGTACCAGCGGCACTCCCCCTATCATGTATACAACCATCGAAGAATAATAGAGCTTTAGAGACAATTTATCCATACATTTCACTCCCCTTTATATAATGCCTAAGAATTACCAGCATGACAAGGGAGACCAATATAACATTGAATGCCAGAAGAATCCCCCAGTATTGCTGGTACAGGTATGCGTTGACAACGGCAAAGTACCACATGAAGGCGTCTATAACAAGCTGTGCCCCAACAATTGCGAATACCACGTCACTAGATTTCATTTTTCATCCGCGTCCTTTTTCGCAAAACGCATTGCGTAAACCGTAACGAATGAGATGAAGGTTATACCCCACCACATGTACATCGTAAGGAGCCTTGTCTGTGAAAGACCCGGCTGACTGTACCCCCAGAGAGCCATTACTGGGATGGCCAGTAGAAAAAAAACCCCGAAGGCTGTTATCATCGGTCGATCCAGTGCGCCGGTCCCCCTGTACCTATCTATGAACGGCACGATGAACAGGAATACGAAGAAGAAAGTCACGAGAGGAACCCCGCCCGTAGAGAGGCCGTAGCCCGCCAGATCCATCAGTTTGTAGACTGGCATTATGTACCAGTCTGGAAATGGCAGGAGTCCGTACGTCATGGAACCGTATGCCGGTAGAAGGCTCTGCACAAAAATGGATGAGAATATCAGCACAACGCCAATGAAAATAAGCGATACAAAGGCGGTGTAGAGAATATTGGCTGGAAACCAGGGTATGTTCTTCCCCTTTTCACTGTTGTGTCCGGATCTATCCGATTCTATTCCGTACGGTCCTGACCTCTCAAAAAGGAAGAAATGAACGACAATCAGCAGGAAAATAAGGGTGCCCACGGCAACAACATGGAGTGCAAGAACGTGCCCGAATGTCGATGCTGTAGATCCGTCACCGATCAAAATTCCGACAAGCCAGTTTGAAAGACCCGGTAACAATCTTCCAATGACGCTCCTCTGTATGAGTAGTTCCATGACGTGAGTCGCACTTACGCTGATGTATGTTTCCTCGAGCAGATAGCCCAGGATTGCTATTATGTTGACGAGAATGAAGAGCAGAACGCCCGTTATCCACTGAAGCCATCTCCACTTTCCCCTGTATGCGCCCTTAAAGTAATTCCTGAACATATGCACGTATACCAGTCCGACCATTGCGTAAGCCATGTACAGGTGCGAGGTCAAAATTATGCCACCCAGGGGAATGCCGTCTATTATGGCAAGGGAGGAGCCGTAAGGGTTGCTTTGCTGGTAGTAGATGAAGGACATTATTCCCGACACCGTAAGATAGCCAAAGGCAGCAAGAAGGAAGGCCCCGGTCCAGTAATCCAATCTTAGCTCCCTCCTGGAAATCGATCG
>JACWAC010000195.1 GCA_014874235.1 Thermoplasmatales archaeon | reverse complement strand
GAGTGGGGCCGATCGGATTTGGACCGACGACCTCCCGGTTATCAGCCGGGTGCTCTACCTATCTAAGCTACGGCCCCTGAATCCGTTAACTACCCAAAATATTAATGCTTTTACTTGGGATTTCCAAGAGAAACGGTACAGGGGATATAACTAGGAATTGTTTTCATTCAAAATGAACCTGGCTATTTTCTTGACCTCCTCCTCTTCTCCTGCAATCATTCCCAATCCCTCGTAGAAATTTTCTTCTTCCATAATATTGATCTTGTTAGTCATATGACATCTGTATGATAATTGTCTGACAAATATAAATGTTTCCTTGAACTTCTGGTTCTGTAACTTTTTAGAATTCGGTATCGATGCCTTCTGCAGTCTTGACCATTTCAGTGGCTGCAGCTGCGTATTTCATTAATAGCATCATGTCTCCCTTTACCTTGAGAATGCCGCTAAGCATTGCCTGTGTAGGATTGACTTTTCCTTCTAGAATCCTCTGCCAGTTGGAATAGGTTGAGTTTAAGACAAAAGGTGCCTCATCTGAATCCTCCATAACGAGATGATAACCCTCGCATCTACCATTTCTGAGGTTGAGGATAAACGACCTGAATCCAGTGTTCTTGTTCGTGCTCTCTATGTCAATTATTTTGAACTGTATGGAATCCTGCCAGCCTTGTCCCAGTCTGTTGTACTCAGGGGAACTCGAGAGTTTCGTACAGTATTCTTTTATCCAGCCTTCTGAAGGGAATCGAAGTTTTTCTGACATGATTTTCTATTATTTTTTAAATATTAACGCTTTTTGGGGGCCATTGCATTTTCAATAACGTTGAGTTTCCAGAAAACAGTTTCTTTCGCGTCTTGATCGAGTCTGGTGTCGTATTTATTTCTCCTCTATTATGGACAATATGCCCTTCTTTATGACTTCGAAGTCTGTTCCATTCCTCCACACATTAAAGAATGTCAGTTCTGGAAACCTCGTTTTCACATCCTTGAAGTGAATGTCTCTGTCGTCGATGTAGAACATTCTCTTCTGTTGGACATTTTTTCCATCCAGGTTCAGACGGTCAATAACCTCTACCATCAGCAGGTACTTTTTAGGGTTTGTTGAAATCTTCTGAAAATCAAATATACTCACCAGTCCAAACGTTTCAAGAGCGCCTATCGCCTTGTCGTATTCGTTCCAGCTGCATGTTGAGATTATACCACCTTCGGCCCTGACCCATTTTAAGAACTCAACAGAACCAGGCAACAGTGATATCTTCACTCCTCTGGAATCTGAGATGACCGAATCAGAAATCCGCTTAAAAGGTGGATTGGTGGCTGTGACATCCAGGTGGTCCCATAGAGTTCCATCCAAGTCAAAAAAGACGATCCAAGGAGTTTTCATCTCGGTCCTCCTGTAATCGCATCCGCTTATTCAAACCATCTCAGCAGACTAGGTCATAAGAATGGATGGGTGACACGAGAAAATCGTTCAAACTCTCTATTCCAGATCTCCTCGGACGGTATCACAGAAGCTTGATCGCCACAAGATACACTGCAGAGAGCAGCAGAAAGATGAGTGGTCCCAGATATAGATTGACTTGACCCCGAAGCTCATATTCTAGTGCGAATACGAATACGAACACAATTACTAGTATGGCCTGTACAGAACCTAGAATCAATCTGGTTGGCAAGGAAAAGCGGAGATGAGAATCGCCGATGAGCTGAGAAACAGCCATTGCGGGAGAAGTAATCAGGAAGGCAACTATCAGTATCTCGGAGTTGTTGACAGCAAGCGAATTGAGGAAAATCGTTCCATATGCCGCAATCAGGAATACGATCGAGAGAATTGTCAG
>JACWAC010000194.1 GCA_014874235.1 Thermoplasmatales archaeon | reverse complement strand
TTGGATCCAAACCTGTTCCCGAGCCTGCAGATGTGATGATGTCGCTGATGTCAGAATACAACAAGGTTCGGGCTTTAAAAGGGTGAAACAACTAGTTTTATACATAACGCAATAAATTTGTGCGCATATTGATATAGGTAATTGCCCTTATCGTTCAATGAGAAAGTTATCTGTTGAGGATGGAGAAGAGATGGTAATTGCACTGCAGAACGAGATAACAAGGTCTCCGGAATCAAGATATGATAACCGTCTGCATGGTGTTCTGATGGTTGCAAAGGGAATGAGCTGCTATGATGTCTCGGAAATACTTGGGCATTCACCCAGGACAGTGGAATACTGGGTGAAGCAGTTCAATAATCGGGGACTCGCCTCTCTATTGGACAGACCAAGGACAGGCAGGCCTTCGAGGATATCTGATGAAATCATGGACAGGATCGATCAGGATCTCCGGAAGGACCCTCATGATCTTGGCTACAGACAGAACATGTGGGACGGAGTCCTCCTGAGCCAGCATCTCAGGGATCACTATGGCATTGACATGGGTGTCAGGCAGTGTCAGAACATCTTCCATATCCTGGGCTTCAGGCTCAGGAGGCCAAGACCAATGATCGCGAAGGGCGACCGGGAACAGAAGGGTAATTTTAAAAAAACTCCTAGATCTGATATCTTCTGAATCCAGAATCATGTATCTAGACGAGTGCCATTTCTATCAGCATGGAACCAGGTACAGGATGCGGGTACCGCCTGAGGATATGGATCCAGTGGTACTCCAGGAACCCACAAGGAAAGGTATAAGTGTGTTCGGTGCAGTTGATCCTTACAGCGGAGTGCTGAGAACGAGCATCACTGAAAAATACAATGCAGTCACATTCAGGGAGTTTCTCATGTCCATATCTCCGGTGTCAGGGGAAATACATATAGTACTGGACAACGCAAAGTATCACCATGCAAATCTGCTGAGGGAATTTCTGGAAATCAATCCTCACATTATACCGGAATTCCTTCCACCATATTCTCCTGAGCTGAATCCCATAGAAAGAGTGTGGAAACTCGTCAAGTCAAAGGGTATCCACAACAGATACTTTCCCTCAGTTGGAGAGCTAATATGGGCAGTCACGGAACAGTTTGACGTGTATGGCAAACCAAACAGCGCTCTAAGGAAATTGTGCGCAATTACTTAATGCGCTATGTATATCTTAACCCGCACTAAATCTCCCTTCCGCCGGTCGCTTTGATTATTCTATTCATTATTGCAAGCCCTATCCCCCTCTCCTCGAAACTCTCTATGATTCCCCTTGAATATTTGCTCCTGTCCAGTTTCCTGAACGAAGGAAAGAGATTTCTAGCGACTTCGTAGAGATCTTTCCTTGAACCGAGGACAACTGATTCGGTCTTGACCCTGTCTGCGATTTCAGAGCTCCCTATGAACAGGACATCACCTTTCTCACATGCTTCTAGTATCTTATCCTCGCTACGAGCTAAGAAAAGATCCTTCTCAGGAGCGTAGTGCCGGTATTTCATTCCTGGAGAGATCGGAGTCTCCATTGATGTCCCAGAAATCTTTACCTTGAGATTGAATATCCTCTTGAGATCTTCCGCTGAAAATGCTCCCGGTCTGAGAACTATTATCTCTTCACTCCTGAAGATTATTACAGTTGACTCGACTCCAAAGTATGCGGGTCCTCCATCCAAAATCATATCCACCCTATCTCCTAGATCGTCGGAGACTTCGGATGCATATACCGGACTCGGACGTCCAGATTTGTTCGCACTGGGGGCGGCTATTGGTTTTCCACTCTTCTTGATTAACTCTTGAGGAATTCTGTGTGCAGGCATTCTCCTGTCTC
>JACWAC010000051.1 GCA_014874235.1 Thermoplasmatales archaeon | reverse complement strand
ATATCTGACTGAGTTTCAGTATCGGTTTTGCCTGAAGGCCCAGATTGATTGTCAGGAACCCGTTGATGCTGCTGTTGGTTATCGTTATGGTTCCAGCATAACCGGAGACCGTTGCAACGCTTGAGTTGACCACATTGGACCTCTGGTACGGCGCAGGAATACTCAGTTCGGATATGTACGTAGTTGCGGTGGTGTTGCCACCATTCTTGTTTACATATATTCTGACGCTGCTATCGCTTGTTGCCTTCACTTTCGATTGACTGTAAGTTGCTGCATAACCGAATTTGTATGTCGGGCCAGCGCTCGCTGTGAAGGTTGTAGTGAATCCGGTCGAATTGTACGAATAGTTGTTGTAAAGAACCGTATTGGCAGTGGAATGAGGGACTGTAACATTCAGTATCGCCCAGAGCTCACCGGGGCTGAGGTTATTCAGTTTCATCTGATTGTAGAGCGAGCCCGCATTGGAATAGGGAAGATACGGAATCGTCGTTCCATTAGTTAGCGTGACCCCCCCGGTAATGTTTACCGTCTGGAAGGTGGATCCGAAGGACACTGTCTGAGTCTGCTCAACCGCCGATGGAACAAGCGCAACGGTAGTGTAAATTGCTCCGTTTCCGGTCGTCACAGTCCTGACGTATGGAAGGTATCCTGGTGATGATATCACGAAACTGTAAGTTCCTGCAGCGAGTGTGAGGTAATAGTAGCCGTTCGAGAAAGCGTTAGAGAAGAGCAAATTTCCACTCTGATATACGGAAACCTCCACATTATTTATTGAAGAACCTGTCGTAGATGCGACTGTTCCCTGAACGTTGTCAGAAGAGGATACGTTGGCCACGAAGCTGTTGTTTGACTTGCTTGGGGAAACGCTTATTGATTCCGAGTAGAACGCCTTGGAAGTCGAGTTATAAGCTACAGTCAGTACTTGTGCTCCGGCTACGCTAGTAACTGAATACCCGGAATTCGCATTGGATGCATTGACCTTTGATGCCATCAGATCGAGCCCGTTCGGAAGCGCAAGATAGACGGAAGTTATCTGCGTAGACGCTATTCCCTTAACAGTGACGTAAACGCTGGAGTCTGCATATGAATAGCCTACATCGAGGCTACTCAGGACAGAGCCAGAAACGTACGCCGTTCCATTGTCCTTCACGCTGACGCTTGCATGCGTAGCGTTGTAGACTATGGACGATGACGATACGTACTGGCTTGGAACGTAAATTACGTAATCACCGGGGTATACAGAGAAAGAGGCAGTGGGATTTGATACGCTGCTCGCCAGCAAAACTCCACTCGAGCTCTCTAGATCGACTTTTGCTCCGGTTGCTGGTGAATTTCCGTTCCCCAGCACTGTAAAACTAAATGTTACTTTTTCTGCTCCTTGTACTTGGCCGAGTGCTGCTCCCAAGAGTCCTCCCATCACCATAAGGGTGATGACGAAAAGAGCCGCTGTTTTAACTGGTTTCTTAAGCATCTTGGTATTACCCCCTAAAGATGTCTGGTAATTATAATAACTATTAAACAGTTGTTATGATTTTTCCACGTTGGGAAATTTATATTTGTTATATATTATGTTTTATTCTGAAATTATGTCGATTCCTACCAAATCCATGCAGTCATTAGTAACTTCAGTGAACAGGTTGATGTCGGTGACATCTTTCCACATCCTTCTATTTACTTGCACCTTGTTTGGGTCTATTTTCGAATACTTCTTGGGGAGAGTTTTCGTCTCATATATAGATAGACGTCCTGACCAATCATTTGATGGATCACGGCATCTGATCACTCGGTTGGTTTTGAGTCTGTAGTTATTTCCTCGGCTTCGACGTATATCCTATCCACGATTGGAATGGACAGCTTGATCGATTGCTCTATCTCATCGATGGCTCTCTCTATCTGCCCAGTGCTGAGCCCGTCATTGAAATTCAGGTCCATTGCGAGCAGAACTTTTTCTGGGCCTTGGTAAATTGCCCTGATATCAAGAATTTTGTTCACCGAATGATTTGATTTTAAGATCTCCTCTATCTTCTTCTGATCCCGAGCAGATATGCCTTCTCCTATCAGGAGGTCTTTGCTCTCCCCTGAGAGATATATCCCCGAAATCATCATTATGATGCCTATCACGATTGAAGATGCAGCATCATAGACATTGTTGCCTGTTATCAGTGAGAGGGTTATTCCAGTGAAGGCAGTTAAGACTCCTGCCAGCGCTGCAGTGTCTTCGATCAGAGCGGTTAGCAAGACTGGGTCCCTGAAATCTTTCATAAAAGCGAATGCATTTTGATAACCCTGCTTTCTGTACCTCGAAACGAAGAATCTGGTGGATATCAGGAGGACATACCCGTCTACGGCGAACGAAAATGCAAGGGCGAGGTATGCATAGGTCGGATCCGTTATTCTGTATGGAGTCGTTAGTTTTACAACACCTTCAACAAAAGTGAGTACACCCGATATGCCGAATACAAGGATCGCCACCACGAATGACCAGAAAACTGCTCCCTTCCCCTTCCGAAAGGAAATTTGGAAGCATCCTTCTTTGTGCTGAGGTTGTACCCGAGGAGGAGGAGAAACTGGTTCACTGTATCTGATGAGGAGTGTATGGCCTCGGCGAGAATGGCAGCGCTACCGCTGAAAATGGCCGCAACATATTTGGTAACAGCGATGAGCAGATCTCCGAGAAGTGCCCTTATCACTACGCTTCTGGTTGTTCTCTTGTCTAAAGACATCGTCCCTTTCTGTGTAGATATATGAGAAGTTCAGCTATTAAAATTCGTGGTTGCGCGTTCAGGAAATTAGAGAAACTTCTTCCACTTCCACTTCGCCGACGTCTGGGAATGAGCGTATCTTCTGCTCTACGCTGTCAGCGAGTCCGCCCTCGTCACTCATGATTACAATCAGTTTCAGGACCTTGATTCCAAACGCGAGCTCTTCTATCCTGCTTTGCCCGAGTGCATAACTCTTTGAGAGATCGTCCTTGAGCCCCTTTTCCATGGATGCAAGATCCTTGCCCTCATCTGAAGGCATTACCTTGTAAGAAACGGCCACTTTCCCCAAACTTATGGCCCCCTAAATCCGCAGTGTGGGCAGGTGTATTGAACCGACAGTTCCCGGCAATTGTTGCATCTGCTGATTGTCTCTTGGCCGCAAGATGGACACTTAAACGAAGTGGCTCCCCGTTCCTGCAGACCAGTACCACACGATGTACAGAACTCAAGTGCGTTGACTTCCATGAGGCATGCGTATGCCTTCAGACATAAAAAACCTGTTGGTTTTTGTATCAGCTTCCCCAGAACGGACTCGTCTTCCTTCTCAGATTCCTGATGTCGTCCATTATCATACCCTCGTCCACGTTGAGGCTCTCCTCCTTCAGCAGTCTGAAATCCCTCTCGTTTATGTCAGAATAGAGAACGTCCCCTTCCCTGATCTGTCTCCCCACCGTGATTCCATCCATCGCTATCGCCACTTCGTCCCCCTGACTCGCTTCGTCCAGGGACTGCTCCCCCGTCCTGATGCTCTTGACGGGACCAACGTTGTTCCCGTCTATCTTCATCAGCTGGGTCTTCGCCCTCAGTTTTCCCCCAAGTATTCTTACACCGAAAATGGCTGGCTTGGATATTCTGAAAACGTTGCCTTCCAGTACCAAAAGCTTGCATGGGAAGGTCATTGCCCTCCTCTTCTGTTCGAGTTCCTTCTGCTTTATCTCTTCTCTCGCCTTTATCAGATCGTCCTTTATCGAATAGATTATCTTGTTCTCAATGACCTTGACGTCAGAAGGTTCCTTCGCTTCAACGGAAACGTTGAATGCAATTATGATCTTGTTTTCTGATTCTGAATTGGTTCCTGCCTCCGTGAAATCCCTCTTTGAGACCGGACCTACCTCAGCCTTCTTGATTGGCACGTTTATCCTGCTGAGTTCGTAGACCAGTGCCTCCAACCCTCCGACAGTATCAGCCTTCGCGACTATCCCCTCTGCCGACGGTTTGAACGTGCCCTTTATCGCTTCCTCTATGGAATTCTTGAGCGTGATAAGATCCCCGGTAGCCTCCTTGAACGGGCTTCCCGGAATGACACCTCCCTCTCCCTGGAACAGTATCCTGATTCCTGATGCAGCCCTCACTTCCGATACAGGGAGGAATCTATCTCTCGGGTCCCTTATCTCATCCAGAGGTTTGGGCTTGAATATTCCCTTGACCCTTAGTGCCTTTATTCCGTATACCGTGCCGGTGAGCACCGTCTCCCCTCTCTTTATTATCCCGCTGTAGAGTATCGCGTCAGAGACCTCCCCCATCCCCTTCTCTTCCCTGACTTCCAGGATCGTTCCTTCCGCGGTCTCGTCCTCATTCATCAGTTGCGATTCTAGGAAAGTCTGTGCAAGACCAGATAGCACCATGAGCAGATCCGGCACCCCGTATCCCGACTTCGCTGAAAGGGGGACTATTGCTATGTTCCTTGTGAAATCAGAGATCCTGTCGTACCTGTCTGCGCTGAATCCCTCCCTGTACATCTGCGACGACAGCTGGAAGAGTTTGTTGTCCAGTTCATCCATTCGAGTCTGGTCTATGGTTCTAGTTGAGGGAATGAATGCTCCCTTCATTCCGGAAAATCCTTCGATGAGATCCACCTTGTTTGCAGCAACAACGAAAGGAGTCTTGAACTTCTTGAGCACTTCCAGCGATTCTTTCGTCTGGGGCATTATTCCTTCCCTGACATCTATGACCAGGACCGCAATGTCAGCAATGGACCCACCCCTTATCCTCAGGCTCGAGAAAGATTCGTGCCCCGGAGTGTCTATGAAGAGCAGTCCTGGGATCTTGAACGTCCTGCTTCCGATGATCTCGCTGCAGATCCTCACTATTTCCTGTATTGGCACCTCTGTGGCACCGATGTGCTGGGTGATTCCACCCGCCTCTCGGGACGCAACCACTCCACCCCTTATCTTATCGAGAAGTGAAGTCTTGCCATGGTCCACATGGCCAAGAACCCCTACTATTGGTTGCCTGACCCACATACAAAATCACAGCCACTCTTTATCTGCCCTCTCGTAACTCAGTATCTCTTTCTCGTCAAAGAATATCGGAATTTCATATTTCGCAGATTCCTCTGAGTCGCTTGCGTGAATCAGGTTGAAGTCTATCCCTGTTGAGAAGTCTCCCCTGATAGTTCCGGGTTCTGCCTTTGCCCCGTTGGTTGCACCAACGAGCTTCCTGACAATCTCTATGCAGTTGTTTCCCTCTATGATCATTGCGACGAGCGGTCCGGATGTTATGTAGTTGAGGAGTGAGTCGTAGAACGGCTTCCCCTTGTGGACGGCATAGTGCTTTTCCGCCTTTTCCCTGCTGACCTTCATCATCTTCAGTGCAACTATCTTGAGCCCCTTGTTCTCGAATCGTGACGCTATCTCCCCAATCTTCGACCTAACGACTCCATCTGGTTTTATCAAAACAAGAGTTCTCAAGCAACCACCAACTCAACTCAGTTCTCTTTTGGAGCTTCAGCTGCTGCCTCGCTCTCTTCTTCCTTCTTCTCTGCCACAACTGGAGTCTGAGGTTTCTGGACTATATCCTTGGAGAACTTGATCCTCTTTGCCTTTGCTTCCCTGCCCTCTTCCGTCCATCTCACCCTTCTCGGTTCCCTGTGAAGTTTGAGGAAGTTCTTCTCACACTTTGATGTATCAAAATACATGACGGAGCCGTCTCTCTTGATGTACATCTTCCCGGTTCCGTATTCTATCTTAGATCCGCAGAATGAACAGTACCTGGTTTCCGTAACAATCACCTCACTGAAAGTTTCCTTGCTTCTCTTGCAGTTTCCTTGAGCATGAGAATGTCCCCGATCCTGACCGGCCCCATCACATTCCTTGTGAGGACCCTGCCCTGGTCTCCCCCTGCCAGCACCTTTATCTTGACCTGGGTGGCTTCGCCTGCCATTCCCGTCCTACCAACAAGCTCCACGACCTCGCATGGAATGGCGTCCTTCTCTGGCATTTTATATCACTCTTTATTTCTTGATTTCCTTGAACTTGTCAGTTAGTTCAGTCAGCAGCTGTTTCCCATTGCCCGGTTCCACCACGGCAACGGCTGCAGAGCTCTTGAGCTTGACTTTCTGTCCAAGGTCTTCCTTCTTCAGGACGTAGAAATAGGGTATTCCCTTTTCCTCGCACAGAAGGGGTATGTGGAGTACCACTTCCGGAGGCTGGATGTCCTCCGCAATCAGTACTAGCTTGGCCTCTCCTCTCTCTACTACCTTCGTAACTTCGTTCGTTCCCTTCTTTACCTTTCCAGTTTCGGATGAAACTTCAACGAGTTGGAGTGCTTTCGTCCTTAGGTCATCCGGTGTTTGGAATCTTACATAACTAGTTTCTGCCATTACCTTACCTCCTTCACTTTTTCAGTCATTGGTCTTTGGGTAATTTGTGAGAATATAAATAGTTTGGGCGGTCCCATACCTCGCAGGAAATTTATTTCAAGCGTTGAAAGCTGCGCTCCTACGTTCTTTATGCCCTTATCGTGTAACCGACATCGGATGTGAGTGAAATCTGGAAGATCTTTGTCTGATTTGAAAACGTGAGGTATACCGTGTAATTACCCTTTATCAGACTGAATGAGTATTGGCCGTTTCCAGGTATGGTGATGTTCATGTCGGAAACTGTCAACGTTGCAAACGAAGAAAGGTTTTGGACGTCCAGCTTCAGTGTAAGAGAAGGGGTGTTGTATATGTTCACAGTATCTGATTTCATGTACACATACGAAGTGTAGTTGGCACTGCTGATGTTGTGTGAGAATTGCATCCAGTTCGAAACGTACCCGGGAGGATTTCCAGGTGTGCCGAATTTCACGTCTGTGAAATTGTAGGATATGCTAGGGAGAGTCTGGTTGAATCCGTATACCTCTTCGTATATCGTGAGTCCGGCATAGGAATGATTCCCGATTATCTCGTTCGAGGACATCATGAAGTAGCTGCCCCCTGTATGCGCAGTGTAGGATGTGTTGTCGAATGTGAAGGTTACGTTCCCATTCGTTGCGGAGACCGAGAACGAGTGCTCGCCAGGCGAAATGGAGAACCACCCTTTCTTGTTGTAGTGGTATTGAATAGTACCGTTGAGTATCGTTGTGTAAGAGTAGGTGGAATAGAAGTCGCCGTAGAGAGACGCAACACCTATCTGATCGTAGCTCTTGTTGTTGTCCCACGCGGATAGAACGACGTAGTATATGGTGTTCTTGAGGTTCACACCATTGTTGAAGTCTACATTTGCTGAGACGTAATTTACATCCTTGGTCTGTCCACTGTAGACCGCACCCAGGTAGATATGGGACCCCGTTGGCGACTTTTTATCGTTTTGAGTCTCGTAGAAAAAGTACAATCCTGCAGCTGCGACGACGATAACGATTGCTACCAGGAGGACGGCCCAGTATTTCATTTGGTGCCTCAACAGAAGGTGTTAAAAATAGTTTTGCCATAAGTGAAATTTGGGTGGATAATCGTCAACTCAAGAAATCTTGATTTAGAGGATAATGATACCATTAGCGTGTCTGAGTATGAGAACCTGCAGAAGGATGTAAGGGACCTGAACCTTGGAAGAGTTGAATCCGTAGACTTCCAGTTCGACGGGAACGCAACTCACGTTACCATAGAGACCGACGAGTTCACTTCCATCTGTCCGAAGACGGGCATGCCAGATTTCGGGAAGATCACAGTTCAGTATCTGCCGAACAGGAAGATAATAGAGCTAAAGTCATTCAAGCTCTACCTCCACAAGTACAGGAATGTTGGAATCTTCCAGGAGAACGCGGTGAACAAGATACTGGAAGACCTGGTGAAGAGCTGTTCTCCAAAAGCGATGGTAGTCATAGGGGAGTTCAAGGCAAGAGGTGGACTCAGCACAAGGGTGAGCGCTAGATTCGACTCTACCAAATCTTCGTCAAGATCTTGACTTCGTGGCCCATGCTCGATAACGGAACTTCTGTTGATACACCTATTTGCCAACTCCCACAGCAACGTGTTTCGTCATTTTCATCCCCTCTTTGCAGGCTGTTACATTAGAGAAGACATCTTTTTCAGTATTTTGAACGAAAAAGTTAAACATTGACAACGTATTTTAGTACGTTCCCTATAGAATAGCGCTTGATTGGTGATAGACGCTGGACGACGGGGAACTACAGGGATTTTTGGGCCCCTTGGTGAGTTATGG
>JACWAC010000193.1 GCA_014874235.1 Thermoplasmatales archaeon | reverse complement strand
ACGGGGAATGATGGCATAAGGGAAAAGGCAAATGAGCTCAGGGACATCAATTCTAGTATTTGTTTAGCTTGAAAGCACCTTTGTTTGTCCCCTGATCCTCAGGTTCATTCATCTTCAATCATGATCCCGATTACTTTGGTAGGAATGTTATTATACTGAACTCTGTTTCAGTATAGATGAATACGCTACATGGTTTCATCACAGGTTACAGGCTTGAGGGAAAGTCTCCCGTTGAACGTACGCGTTTCAACAGGAAGTTTCTTGGCTATACAGATAGATCACAGTACGGCAGGTTTTCATATCGCAGGGATGGCCTCATGTCCGGAATACCGAATGTTCATGCATTCAACTCGTGCTTCATCATCCGCATGGATGATCTGGAAAACGTGAAGAGCTTCTGTGTTCAGCACAATGTGGAGTTGTTTGTGAGGGAGGTTGTGCTGGTTGATTCAGATATTGAGGCACTCGGCCTATGAATGAAGATTACATCCATGGGCTGGAGCACACCATAGAACGCCTTACGGGAGAAAATACGAGGCTCAGGGAGGAGAATGAAGCACTCAGGAGACGCCTCCTGATGTATGAGAATCCGCACACGCCACCATCACTGCAGCTTTTCAAGGCGAAGATCGCTAATCCGCCGGGAAAGAGAGGTGCCCCGATAGGGCATAAGGGTGCAACCCGCGTCTCGAAACCGGATGAGATCATTCATGTGAGTGCGGAGAAATGCCCGAACTGCAGTCATCCACTGGATTCACCCATACGCACTGAGAAAAAGACTATATTCGATCTTCCGCCGCCGCAGAAGGTAAAGGTAACCGAATACGATCTTGATGTTTACAAGTGCAGCAGCTGTGGCACAGAGGTGAAGGCGAAACACAGGGATTGCCCTATGACCGGAGACATGGGCATATACCTACTGAACTACATCACCATGCTGAAGTACAATCTCCGCGGACCCATAAGAAGGGTGCAGGAGTTCCTGAAAACAAACAATGATATCGATCTCAGTCCGAAGGGCATCAATGACGCATTGATCAGGGTGGGAGATGCCTGCAGATCTGAATATACTGCCATACGGGACAGGATACGCCATTCCAGATGGGTTCACATCGATGAGACGGGTTTCCATGTAGACGGAAAAAAGTTCTGGCTCTGGACCTTCAGATCAGCAGATAATGATGTTCTTGTCGTGATAATGGATTCCAGGGGAAGAGATGTCGTCAAGGAGACCATGGGCGAGGGTTTCCATGGTCCCGTCATCGTGGATGGATGGAGAGTATACTCGTACCTGAAGATAATCCAGAGGTGCTGGGCCCATCTCATAAGGGAAGTGGATGCATTCAGGAATCTTGAACATGGCAATGGACTGTCTCAAGAGATACACTCCATGTTCAAAGAACTGAAGGAATCCCTCAAGTCTGAAAACATGGATCAACGCAGAACCATGAAGATCGCGTTTGACAGGAAGATGGAAGATCTCGTAAAGCAATATGATCCACATGAAGAACTGCACAAATCCGTGGAGTACATAAGAAACGGTCTTGGAAGCTGGTTCACATGCCTCTTATACCCAGGAATGGAACCTACTAACAATCTCGCTGAACAGGCTATAAGGGAGCATGTTGTAATCAGGAAGATCATAGGGACATTCAGGTCTGAAAGTGGATCACAAAATTATCAGTATATCTCATCACTGCTTTCAACCTGGAGGTTGAAAGGCATGGACATGTTTATTGAGATGGATAAAATTTTAAGAAAAGAACTATGTGGATTTGGCTGAGCTATACAAGTACAATTATTTTATTCCAGAACAAAATCTACCGCGAAGCATGTCAAAATCAGTAATAG
>JACWAC010000192.1 GCA_014874235.1 Thermoplasmatales archaeon | reverse complement strand
GATACCGGTAGATCGTACCAGATCTTTGTTGGCATATTCTACGATCTCCTGGAACTTGACTTTCGGGAAGGAGAGTAAGAACAATCTCAGTTCCACTGGCTGATTTTCGGGTTTTCATGATGATTTCTGTGAAATTATGTTGATACGGATTGCAGTACCCTGTTGGGATATGGTATCTTCATGGCTTCCAGGAGTTTTCTCGCATTCTCAGACTCTGATCTGAGCGTTACTGTCCCCTCCCTCACCTTAATGGGTATTGCCAGGAGTTCGCTGAGTTGGTCGGAGATGGCAGCAATGGTCACGGTATCGTTCATGGATCTTTCAATCATTCGAGACAGCAGGAACGAAAGGACACAGAGGAATACGTGCGATCGGATCCGATCGGACCTCCTGTGATTTACAGGCCTGATCTCGATGAACGATTTCATGGTGCGGAAGGATCTCTCTATGCGCCAGAGGTCCTTGTATGCCTCCACGATCCCGGCAACAGGCATATCTGTATCTGTGACCATCATGAATCTTCCTGCCAGTCTCCGCTCCATGGAGACCCTGGTATCGTTCACTGCACCGTTCTTCACATACACCTTAAGCTTGCCCATCTTCTCCTGATCGGTACCTGTGTGCGATGCCAGGATGGATCGCACGGTGGCGATCTTATCATCTAGATCGGCTATGTCCGATGCCTCACGATCAGGATTCCACACGGCTATTGCACGCCTCTTCTGTGATCTGCGGATCTCCCTCTTCGTGGAATCCCCGAGATTCCATTCCACGTCGATCTCTTTCGCATAGATGCCGGAATCCATCCTGTCGCTCTCCGCGAATTCCTGTGACATGAGGATGTCCCTGTATGGCTTATCCCACCTGTATACCGCTGTTATGTATTCACTCCTATCCAGTATGCTCAGCGAAGGTCTGCGGCCGAATGCACGATCTGCGATGAATATGACCCTGCCGGCATGAAACTTCTCCCTGAGGTCATGAAGCATCCCCTGCAATGTTGCAGGATCTACTGTATTGCCGGGAAAGACATCATGGTGTATGGGGATTCCATCGGCCATCACCAGGGCGATGACTATCTGCTCCTTGCTACGCTTCTTATCGCGCGAATAGCCGAACATGACGAGATCGTTCTTCTCCTTTCCCTCGAAGTACGTGCTCGTCAGGTCGTAATATACCCTCCTGAGATCTGGTTTCAGTGCCTTCACCACGGCGATCTCGATCTCGTCCTTCATCCCTATGAGTGCGTCAAGGGCCTCGTATATGCGATCCTTCTTCAGCCCATGGATCTGGGGATAGTAGGATCTTTCCAGGAACCTCATGAGGCTGAGATCAGATCCGGGATGAATGAGGCGGGACACCATGCCCAGGAATATGACATCACGGTGCTTTCCGAGCATCGAAAGCACAGGTTCCAGTGGCATGGAGATCACCATGGACGCATATATCATGCCATAGTCCAGTGGCGGCATCACGTCCAGCGTCCTGAGATCAACCCTCTCTATCTCTGCCTTCCTCTTCTCCAGGGCGAAGAGCTTCCTGTATCTTTCAAGATCCTCCGGTGACATTATCCTGCCAAGGTGTTTCAGAACCTTCGTCGTCTTCCTGCCGTTCTCCACAGCATCTTCCATGATCTGGGCGTATTCGAGAACCTTCGATCCCCTCTTCACCCTGTGGGTAATCAAGCGCATGATAGTGGATAATGCAGGCTTACTTAAATATTGCTATGCAAAATCGTAGCAACAAAATTTAATTCAGACCCAAGAAAATACAGGATTTCACTAATTTGGCAGCCGAAACTCAAGCTCAAAGGTGTTGTATATGCTCATCTTAGACCCGCATTTCCTGCAGAGGAACT
>JACWAC010000191.1 GCA_014874235.1 Thermoplasmatales archaeon | reverse complement strand
TGTGCCGTTTGTGAATAGATCACCGAGCAGTGGTCTCAAACACTCCCAGTCTATTGTCCTCTTCATGTCATCGAGCCTGTCTCCACGTTTCTTTAGCTGTTCGTACCTCTCCCTGAGACCATAGTTCACCATGTCCATGGTGAACAATACCGGTCTCATGAAAAAGCATCCTATATTAAGTCTGCTATAGGGTCCTTTCTCAAGATATTCAGAATAGCTTACGCTAATTCATGGGTAACTTTGCATCTCTTTTGCTTACTCTTCCTTAGTTCTGAACTTTTCCGGGATCTCGAATATCCTATTGTTATACCAGACTGACCAGATGATGTGACACTGCTTTCTCGACGCAGCTACGAGGGCCTTCGTTTTTGGCATGCCTCCCTCCACCTTTCTCCTATAGAATTCAGAGATGACGGGATTGGATCTTGTCGCAACTACGGTGCTCATATAGATCGCTGATCTGAGGAGTGGGTCGCCCCTCTTCGATATGGGCCTCTCAGACCTCATCTTTCCGCTCTCCTTTATGACGGGATCAAGGCCGACGAATGCGACAAGCTTCTCGGGGCTCTTGAACCTTGCGATGTCGCCGATCTTACCGAGAATGATTGATCCAATGGTATCGCCAATTCCAGGTATGCTCTTTATCACGTGATCGCGGTTACACATCTCTCTGCCCATGGCCTCTTCTATACTTTCCTTCTCCTTTTCTAGGACCCGGAGTATTCTGAGCAGCGAACCAAGCTCAATCTTCAGTGCTTTTGTGCAGCCCGGCGGGTCTGGAGCGGATTCAGCCGCATTCCTGATACGATCAGCTCTTCTCTTTGTTACATGGTGCAATAGCTCATCCTGATCTGCCTGCAGGAACTCCTCCGGTGTGCTATACCGGCTGAGCATGTCTATGCTATCATAATCGAGATCCACTATATTTGAGAGACCGCGGAAAAGCATGTCCATCACGCGGATCACATTGTTCTTTGTGGTGCGTATCTTGTCCGTGATGATGCTGTACGCAGTGACAAGTTCCTTGAGATCCAGAAGATCCTCTGGAAATGGTTCAGAGTCTTTCTCTTTCGTTGTCATCAGATACTGCGCTATGCTCTGTGCATCTATCGCGTCATTAGAACTCTTTCGAACGCGTGACTTCTTCATTCCCCTTACCTCAAGGCCGTTCAGCAATCGGATCCTGTAACCACGAGCTCGAAGATAGTTGTATAGCGGAAGATGATAGATCCCTGTCGATTCCATTCCTATCTGCATTACAACACCGGGAGACCTCAACGCATTCAACACATCTGCAAACACCTGGAAATCCTCTTTGCTGTTGCTGCAGTTGTTTCCTGTGCATAGAACGTTCAGATCGCTGTCCATGGCACAATAGTCGAATTTGTCCTTTGCCATGTCTATTCCTATACATGTTTTCACTTACATCACCTACCAGGATACCTCCCAATCTCCCGCACTCACCTCAGACTTGTCTATTATCCGCAGATTTCCTGCAACATCCCATCCGGGTACCGAATGAGGGAAGGGAGACGCATGCTTTCTCACGGGGAATTGTCCCCAACGGTTTCTCTGCGTATCCCTGGCCAGATAACATCTGAGATCTGGTTAAAAAGAATATACAAAGATTTCTGAATACTCTGTTATGACGGTGTTAGCGTGAGAGTCGGAGAGGCAGTCGTCATTCCTCTTGACCTGTGAGGTCGACCTATAGATTGACTGCCTTTACGCCTCGACACAACACTCTGCAATGCAATGCCAACCTTTATATTTCACCGGCCATTGATAATTGTATGGGCGGTGACATGGACCCCTGTAATTTAGACAACTTTTCCGGTTCATTCGAGGAGAATGACATGCTCATACCTCCC
>JACWAC010000190.1 GCA_014874235.1 Thermoplasmatales archaeon | reverse complement strand
GGCTGATGCAATCCGATCTGTCGGCGAACGATGTTATCGACATGGTTGAGCGCATGGGTCACAGCATCTCAGGTGAGGATCTCGAGGCCATAGGCATCAGGTACATCTTCAAAAAAAACGATCTCTCCATGTCGCTCCACTACGCCAGGAGATCAGGAGGAGGGAGAGGTGCGAAAGGTGCGGGAAGAGGCTCAGGGCCGTGAACACATTCCAGAGGAGCGCAGTCTCGCTCTCCGGACCCGTCGTCATGAAGGTGACCAGGAGGAGGTGCATCGACCATGCCTCCAATAACATGGGTGCCCTTGAATCCATTGTGCCATCCGGATCTAGATTCGACCTCAAGGTCATGATCACCACGGGCATACTCAGGTGGCTCATGGACTACCAGAGGGATGAGATACGCATCCTCCTTGAGGGGAGGGGCATCCACATATCGACGGGCGAAATATCTGCCCTTTCCGTGGAATTCCTCCTGAGGTTCTACTGCATCCACAGGAGGCACATACCCGAAATGGAAGTGGATGGATGTGTCCTGCACCTTGACGGTACGGGAGAATCAGGCGACGAGATCGTGTTCACGGCCAGGGAGGGCAGAACGGGAATGTGCATAGACTCAACGACTATGCAGTCGGAGAACCCGGTGCCCATAGGCAAGTTCCTCGAATCCCTCAGGATGTACACGAAAGATCCTGCTGCTGTTGTCCGCGACATGTCGAAGAGCATCAGGGGTGCTGTCTCTGAGGTCTTTCCTGAAACAACGCAGCTGGTATGCCACTACCACTTCGTCAAGGACCTGGGGAAGGATGTCTTCCCGTCCTATTCCGGTATCAGGAGTGCCATGGTCTCGACAAAGGCTCTCGCAAGGATCTCGAAGAACAGGCCGCCTGATCGCGGCTCAGGCATCAGGTACGCCGAAGGCCTGTGGTCATCGATCGCATCCGAATACATACTGCACCCGCGAACAGTGCCGAGCAGGTTCCCATTCCTCCTTCCCTACGTTCAGGTACTGGAGAGGTGCCTCGATGTCGATGTGATGTGCGGTCGCATCATATCATGGAATGCGTCACACCTCATTGCTGTACCAAGCACACTCGACCTGCACGCTGCAATCGGGAAGATCATCCACAATTCCGCCGTCATGGAGAGATACGCTGTACTCTCAAGATCATGGATGTGGTTCGAATCTGTCAGGAAATCACTCGGGGTCTCCAGGGACCTGAGCTCATCCGAATCATCCAAGGAGGCGGCGGACATCGCTGAGATATCGAGCGACATCGAGAATGTTCTGAGGATCATAGAGGAAGAAGGTGAGTTCGCAGGCGGAGAACTGAAGCGCATCTCCAGGATATTCGGGAAGAGCGTGGATGACCACAGGGACGAGCTTCTCTCACCAGTATACGGGAAGGACGGTAACATGATTGATGTGGTGAGGCACAACGGCGTAGAGGAGATAGGGCACAGGTGGAGCAGGATGCACGTCAGGCGAAGGACTGGAAGATCGGCGACAACATCTGAAATGACCATGTACGGCGCTCTCACTGCAGTGCTGTCCAACGTCAATAATGCCGCATACATCGACAAAGTACTCAAGGACATGGATTTCCTCAGGGAGTTCTCGTCCATCACCGATCCCGAGATGGAGGAGGCAAGGAGGCTCATAAGGCCCAATCCAAGAAGGCCGATCATAAGGAAGGACAAGTACAGGAAGGGGAGGCTCGAGTCTCTTGTCAGTATTCTGGAGAAGAGTTACGACCCTCAGGCATGGGAGATAAATCAATGGGTCGAATCGATCAAGATCTAACGGAGTTCTGACGCCATATCATTGGAAACAAAAGATCCCAGTGGGAGACTGACTGCAAAACCGGCACCAAACA
>JACWAC010000189.1 GCA_014874235.1 Thermoplasmatales archaeon | reverse complement strand
TTCATGACCTGAACAGCGACGAGATTTACCTATTACATTTTTGTCATTGTCTCGGCCTGCCGCTAATTCTTGGAGTTTTTGAAAGGAAAAGGTTATAGGTGGTAATAGGTATACCTATTACATATGGCAATCAGGAAGAGGAGGGTGGGGAACTCCACGTATATTGAGGAATACAGGTCCAGAAGGGTCGGCGGGAAGGTGGTGACCGAATTTGTCAGATACGTGGGGAAGGAGGGCAGTGGGAAGAAGATAGTTGAATCCGCAAGGATCGTGGACAGGGTGAAGTCCACAGGCTCCACCAGGGCAGGTGACATCGATCTCCTGTGGTCACTCGCACAGGATATGGATATTCCCGGCATAATTGACAGAATGCGGTACGGGAATTCATCCATATCCGCCGGTAAAGTGTTGACTGCATGGGCAATAAACAGGGTGATAGATCCTGAGAGTGCAACGCAGCTTGAATCGTGGGTGAAGACAACGGACATTCCCAGACTGTCAGGCATAGATCGGGAGAAATGGTCAAAGGACCTCTTCCTTGATTCATTAGATGCAATATGCTTTGATGATCGTACGACGCAGGAACTGAGGGACCTGAGCAAGAAGATTGACATGGAGATATTCAGGGAATGGAGGGAAAAACATCCCCTGAAGGGAGGTGATCACGTTGCCTATGACCTTACCACAGTATTGTTTTTCGGCACTTCATGCCCTCTCGCCGAGTTTGGCTATAATCCCGGTCACCTGAACAGGAGGCAGATCAACATCGCACTGATGGCATCCGGGGAGGATTACCAGCCAGAATACCATGCCGTATTCGAGGGTTCAAGGACAGGAGTCACCACAATAAGGAACCTGCTTGCATCTCTTCCTGAACCCAGGGATGGCCAGTCTCCCGGCACCATAATATGGGACAGGGGAAACATGTCCATGGGGAGCCTCAGGGATCTGGAATCCACACCATGGAGACTGATATCCGGCATACCGAAGAGCGTGAAGCAGATCAGGGATGTTCTCCAGCACGTTGAGATCAGGACAGGCCCTCAGAACCTCACCAGGAAAGCAAACACCGCACACATATATTCGACGCTGGCGCATGGAATGCTTTACGGCAGGGTCAGGAACATCGCAGTATACCTGAATCCCCTCAAGGCACTGAACGAGAGCGATGAGAGGAACGGAGAACTCTCCCTGATCGGGAAGGAACTGGATAGGCTGTCAGGGAAATGCGTAGAATGGGACGAATCGAGGATACGTGCAGAAATATCACGGATAACGGGAGCGTGGAAAGATTACATGGATGTGAGGATAAGCAGGAAGGGGGGAAAGAGGATAGTGTGGAGATATCGTTCCCATGCAATAAATGCATCTGAGAGACTTGACGGAAAATCTGCGATCCTCTGCACAGACACATCACTATCGGCAGAGGAGATCGTCAACACGTACCTGGAGAAGGATTTTGTGGAGAAGGTCTTCCGCACCATGAAAACGCAGGAGGAGATCGTACCGGTACGTCACAGGCTGGAGAGAAGGGTCAGGGCATACGTGTTTGTCATGGTCACGGCATACAGGCTCATCGCGGCCATTGTATATCTCCTGAGGGAATCGGGCGCAAAGGAACCATGGGAGATGTCACAGGAACTCCTTGGCCGCCTTTCAAGGGTCGAGAGAATGGAGATCACACTCGGGAAAGAGCACAGGATATGGTATCTCAACCTAAGAAAGGAGACAGCGGAAACATTGAAGAAGATCGGCTACGGAAAGCTGTTTGACGAGAAAAATCAGAAGTATTCATTGTAATAGGTAAATCTCGTCGCTGTTCAGGTCATGAATGCAGATCGGGAAGACCTCTACAGGTACATAACAAGGAGAAAAATAGA
>JACWAC010000050.1 GCA_014874235.1 Thermoplasmatales archaeon | reverse complement strand
CGCTTACGTTGCGCCTGAGAACTACAAGATGATCGCCGTGGTAAAGAGCCTCGGATTCGCAGTTGAAGCGTCAACCAAGCCCGGGGCGCTGGAGGTCAAGTTTTTGCCATCCTCCCTCCCGGAGGCAATTGACAACTTTGAGAGCAGGGACGCAGCTTCGGCGATAAATGCCGTGAAGATCTTTCTTGAACCCAAGAGCGTCGCTGTTATAGGTGCTTCCTCGAACAGGGAATCCATTGGTGGACAGCTCTTCTACAACCTGCTTGAAAGCAATTTCAAGGGTCAGATATTCCCGGTCAACCCCTCCCACGACTTCGTACAGGGAATAAGGGCTTACAAATCAGTGAAAGATATTGAATTTCCAGTTGAAATGGCTTTGATAGTGGTTCCTGCGGAATTCTCCCTCAAGGTGATCGATGAATGTGGCGAGAAAGGGGTCAAGGGATTGGTCATCATTACGTCTGGTTTCTCTGAGGTAGGAGTAGAGGGGAAAGAGAGACAGGTGAAACTCACAGAGATGTGTGACAGGTATGGGATGAGAGTCATCGGACCAAATTGCATGGGAGTGGTGAACAACTCAGACAAAGTCAGTCTCAATGGACAGTTCTCGCCCTTCAAGCCGGTAAAGGGAAGGGTGTCATTCCTTTCGCAATCGGGGGCACTTGGAATTGCTGTCTTCGATATAACTACAAAACTGGGACTGGGACTGAGTTCGTTCGTTTCGGTTGGAAACAAGATGGACATTTCCGGAAACGACCTGATACAGTACTGGGAAAATGACGATGACACAGATGTCATCCTGATGTATCTAGAATCATTCGGAAATCCCATAAAGTTCTCGAGGCTTGCGAGAAGAGTCACAAAGAAAAAACCAATAATTGTTGTGAAGAGTGGAAGGGGAACTGCTGGGTTCAGGGCGACTCAGTCTCACACGGCCGCTCTGTTGTCCACATCAGATGTGACGGTAGATGCTCTGTTCAAGCAGAGCGGGGTGGTCAGGACAGATACCCTTGACGAAATGTTCGAGCTGACATCTGTGCTCGCCCATCAGCCAGTACCGAAGGGGAATAGGGTTGCCATACTGACAAATGCTGGAGGTGCGGGCATACTGGCGGCAGATGCTTGCGAATCTCATGGACTTGTCGTTCCAGACCTTTCTCCAGAAGTCAAGGAGAAACTGAGAAAGATTCTTCCATCCATTGCCAGTGTGAAGAACCCGGTAGATATGACCGCCGGGATAGGAACGGATGCCTATTCAAAAGCTCTTGAAATACTGGGGTCTGTCGATGAAGTGGACTCGATTATAGTCATCTTTATCCTCCCGGGAGCTCTTGATCCAAACAGCGTTGCAAGGAACATAATAGATGGTACCAAGAAGACAAACAATTCGAAGACCGTGGTCTCTGTCTTCATGGGCACAAGGGGTATTTCTGAAATCTTGAAAGGAGACGGAATCAGCATCCCTTCCTTCCCCTTCCCCGAAGATGCAGCTATATCTCTGTCAAAGGCAGTGGAGTACGGAAAGTGGAAACATGCGCCTGCAAGAAAGCCCGTTGAAGAGAAAGATATAGACAAGGATAGTGTGAAGGCAATCATTTCAAAGGCACTGAGGGGAGGAAAGGAATGGCTGACCTACAATGAATGCAATTTCGTTCTCAACACTTACAAGATTCCGACCATAAAAACTGCCACTGCCATAGACCCGGAAGAATTGAAGAAGAGGACACAGGACTGGACGGGAACTGTGGCATTAAAGGCATACGGGCCAAAACTCATACACAAGAGTGATGTTGGTGCGGTTAAACTGAACATACCCGTTTCAGAAGCCCCTACTGAAGCTGGAGCGATGGTATCAATGCTTGAATCCAAGGGCTTCGAGGTTGATTACCTGGTGGCTCAGGAAATGGTCTCGGAGGGCATTGAGATGATAGCCGGCTCGACACACGATCCTGCATTCGGTCCTCTGGTAGTAGCAGGAATGGGAGGAAAACTTGTTGAGCTGCTAAAGGACATTTCCACCAGGCTTGCACCTCTAGACAGGGTTGATGCAGACCAGATGATCTCCGAACTCAGGACAGCCAAGATACTGAAAGGGTACCGAGGCGGAATAGTCGCGGACGAGGATGCATACAAGGACGTCATAGTGAGAATCTCCCACCTCGTATATGACAATCCGGAGATCGTTGAACTTGATCTCAATCCCGTTATGGTGCTTGAAAAGGGCAAGGGAACCAAGACCGTTGACTTCAGAATAAGAGTAGCAAATATATCCCAGAGCACTGCTCCATTCGTTGCAAAGAGCGTCACAAGAAATCAAGTCTGATCCAGCGGATGGAGATGGCACTATCAAAATCGACGAGAGAACATCGATTCTGAGGTTGAAATATCTAATTTTTCGAGATAAACGGAATTCTGCGAACTAGTCTTTATGCACTGAATATTGCGGGTTCGGTTAAACCGAGAACTTTTTATGAGTCGTCAAACTATCGGCTATAACGGTGATATAACTAATGGTTACCATGAGGGCAGTCATCTCTACCTCCGACGGGAAGACGAGACAACTCGAAGTGCCTGAGGATAGGCAGAGTGCCCTGTACGGAAAGAAGATAGGAGAAGTGCTTGACGGTTCGCTACTGGGTTACAGCAACACAAAACTCAAGATAACAGGGGGGAGTGACAAGGACGGCTTCCCCATGAGAAACGATTTCCCTGGAATGAGGAGGAAGAGGGTACTTCTCACAGGTGGCACCGGCTTTAATTCGACCCGGGAGGGGCTCCGAAAGAAGAAGAATATCAGGGGTAACACGATAGGTGACGATATTTCTCAGGTAAATTTCTCTGTTATTGAGGGAACGATAGAGGAGACTAAGGGAGAAACGAATGAAGCTGCCAAGACCACCTGAAGTCAACATAGGAATGGTGGGCCATGTGGATCATGGCAAGAGCACTTTGACAAAACTGCTGACTGGAGTCAAAACCGATTATTTTTCTGAGGAGATAAAGAGAGGTATTTCGATCAAACTCGGTTACGCGGACGCTCCGATCTACAGGTGTCCCGAGGGATTCCCCACAAGATATTCCATCAGCGCCTCGGACTGCGGAAAGGGAGGAGTGCTCGACAGGGTGGTGAGTTTTGTGGACTCGCCGGGACACGAGAGCCTGATGGCAACGATGCTCTCCGGTGCAGCCATAATGGACGGTGCGATCATGGTCATCGCTGCAAACGAGAAGTGTCCTAAACCACAGACAAGGGAACACCTGATGGCACTGAACTTCCTCGGGATCAGGAACATAGTCATTGTTCAGAACAAGATAGATCTCGTGACGGAGGAACGGGCAATGGAAAGTTATAACGAAATCAAGGAGTTCGTGAAGGGAACTGTCGCTGAGAACGCTCCGATAATACCTATGAGTGCCCTTGACAATGCGAACCTTGACTCTCTCCTGGAGGCAATCGAACGTTCAATTCCCACGCGCAAGTTTGAGACCGATGGCAGTGCGATGATGTATATTGCAAGAAGCTTTGACGTCAACAAACCAGGTGCGAAACCTGACTCCCTTCAGGGAGGTGTGGTTGGCGGTTCCATCATGTCAGGGAAATTCAAAACGGGTGACGAAGTAGAAATTTCCCCAGGGATCTCTGTGACGAAGGGGGGGAAAAAAAGCTGGACTCCAATTCAAACAAGGGTTTCGTCAATAATTTCTGGTAGCATTGTTCTCAATGAAAAAGGACCAGGGGGTCTGGTTGGTATCGGAACGAAGTTGGATCCTTTCCTCACGAAGGGGGATAGCCTGGTGGGAATGGTGGTTGGATTGAAGGGAACTCTGCCAAAACCGGTCTTCAAGATATCCTTAAAGACTAACGTCCTGACAAAAGTCGTTGGAAGTTCTGAAGAGCTCAATGTGGACCGGATAATAAAGGGTGAAACTCTTCTATTGAATGTTGCAACCGCGGTTACGGTTGCATTAGTCACTCAATCCAAGGGAGACCTGATGGAAGCGGACCTGAGGTACCCTATCATAGTGCTTCCTGGGCAGAATGTGGCAATTAGCAGAAAGATCCAAAACAGGTGGAGACTGATAGGCAGCGGTACCGTTAACTGACCCGATGCCCCCCCTTAAAATCAATAATTTCTCAAGCAGTTTTCGTTAATCGAGCAGGAGTCACATCTTGGGAACTTCCTGCACACCTCCTTGCAGTGTTCATCTATGAGAGCATGAAATTCCATTAACTGTTCCTGATTGAATACGCCAATCAGAGCGGTCCTTATTTCTTCGTAATCCGTCATAGAATAGTCCGTCCCAAGGTATCTGTTAAAGAGTCTCAGTGTGTAGGAGTCCACAGGTACCGTTCTTTGATGTAATGCATACAGTGCGATGCTGTCAGATGTTTCTTTTCCGATACCTTTCAAGTCAAGGAGTTCGTTCCTGGCATCAGTGGGCAACGACAGACTCTCTATTTTGGAACTGTAATATCTCAGAAACGCCCTGAGATATCTCTCCTTTTGCACATAGAATCCAGCAGACTTGATCAAGTCCCCGAGTGAGTCGTGGTCTAAAAGTTCATCTACGGTCTTACCCTTCAATCTCCTCAGGGCGCTTTCCGCATTTTTCCAGCTGGTGTTCTGTGTCAGGATGGCTCCTTCCGCTACTTCCAAGGGAGAATCTGCAGGCCACCAGTGGACGAAACCGTAGTTATGAGCCAGAACCCGAAAAAGGGCGATGACCGACTCTATTGGTAGATACTTCGTAGGTGTGCAACATTCGTTCCGATATATCGATTGCCCAACTAGCTATCAGTTCTCGCGGTGTCCTGACGGTTTGTGCATTCACTTTTTCGTTAGCGCGATTTTTCCCTCTCTCAGTTGCTGTTTCCCCTTCTTGATACTCTCGATGAATCTTGGAACGATGTCGTAAGCGTCTCCTATCAGTGCAACGTCTGAATATTTCACGATGGGAGCGGCTGCATCTTTGTTTATAGATATTATGTAGTCGGATGATTTCATTCCAGCTACGTGCTGGATGGCACCGGATATTCCGACAGCAACGTAAAGCTTTGGATGAACGGTCTTTCCCGTCTGCCCAACCTGCCTGTCTCTCGTGATCCATCCCGCATCGACAGTGGGTCTTGATGCAGCAACTATTCCCCCGAGCTCGTTTGCAAGCTGTTCCAGCATCTTGAATCCCTCTTTCTTTCCTAGACCCATTCCACCGCATACTACCACTTCGGCCGTCGTAATGTCCACTTCTTCCCTTGTTACAATCTGTAGGAGCTTCGTGATTACTTCTTCTTCCTTGACTTTACTCTCTACCCTCTCTATCTCTCCATTCCTTCCTATCATCCTGTCTCCAGGTTTGAATATTCCAGGTCTCGCACTCGCCATCTGTGGCCTGTGCTTGCTGCAAAGTATGTTTGCAAGAATTGCGCCACCGAATGCAGGTCTTCTGGCTTCGAGCAGTTTCTTTGATGGGTCAATGTCTATCTCAGTACAGTCCGCAGTGATACCGGTGTTGACTCTTACTGCAATCCTTGACGCGAGATCCCTTCCGTTATGCGTAGCCCCTATGACGAAGTAGTTAGGTTTCTTTTCAACAATCAGTGAAGCGATCATGTCTGCATATGGTCTGGTCCTGTAATGACCGTAGACTTGATTCCTAGCAAATATTACTTTGTCGACTCCATACTCTATTGCTTCCTGTGCCATCTTCTCTCCCGACTCGTCAGCAAGAAGAATTCCCACGAGCCTCTCGTTGTACTTGTCCGCCAGTTTCCTTCCCATGCCAGCCATCTCCAGCGAAATTCTTGAAAGTTCTCCATCATTCTGTTCGAGCCAGATCCACAGGTCTTTGTAGATTTCCACATTTGCTGGAGGAGTCGCACACTTGTTCTTAATCATTTCACCACCCCCTTCTCCATCAGGACTGTCACGATCTTGTCCAACTCCTCTATTCCTGGCTTTGAGGGATTCTTGACTGGATCCGGAACAGTTTTCATGTCTTTTACGATAGTGGGTGATCCCTTGAGACCGATGCAGGTTGGATCAAGCTGAAGTTCCTTGTTGGTGACTAGTCGAACGCCTTTCTTGTACGCTTCTATCTTTCTCCTTAGGGTTGGATTTCTTGGTTCGTTGGCGTTCAGGGTTATCGTAATGACGGCTGGACTTCCTATCTTTATCGTTTCTTCTGCACCCTCGATATCTCTGTTCACGATGAAATAGCCATCCTGATACTCCACCTTGTGAACGTATGTTGCCTGTTCACACTGCAAGAACTCGGCAATCCCTGGACCAACGTGTCCTGTTGAAGAGTCTGTCGTCTCTTCACCGCAGATTATAATATCAAAGCCGCCTAGATAGTCCGCTACTGATGCTAGTGTTAATGCAGTGGGCCATGTATCTGCCCCTGCGAACACCCTGTCGGTGACAAGGACTCCATTGTCCGCGCCCATCCCCATTAGTTGCAGGAGTGCCGTATCGGCCATAGGTGGGCCCATCGTAATCACCGTGATCTCTCCACCATACCTATCCTTCAGCTGAATCGCGGCTTCTGTGGCGTTGACATCTGGAGGATTCACCACGTTCCTGGCCATGCTCCTGTTCAGGGTCTTGGTGACTGGATCTATGCTTATATCCTGGCTATCCGGTACCTGCTTAATCATAACAGCAATTTTCAACATCTCTTATCACCCGTACTTGTAAATGACTCCCTTGCCAGCTTTCGGATAATTCCATTTTACGGATCCCTGGTCGCATGCGACGGAGCAGGTTCCACATTCAACACAGTCCTCGTACTGGAAATTGAGCTTCCCATCCTGCATCGTGTAGCACTGTGCTGGGCATGCCATCACGCAGAAGTGGTGAGGGCACTTCTCGCAGATCCTGTCGTCAACAGTAATGTGGGCATATGACTTGTCTATGTCATATTTTGTCTTTCCGAGCCTCTCCTTTATGTCCAAGATCACATCCTCCTGTAAATGTAATAGAAGTCCGTAGCTGTCTTTAGCTTGCTCATCTTCAGGTCAGCAGCGCAGGAACCCAATATGTCCCTGACTTTTTTCTTTGGTTGGCCCCTCTCCCAAAGCATCTCGAGGAGTATTCCTTCGAGCATCTTGGGATATGTTGTATACATGTTCCTGTTGTTGGTGACCTTCCGGATGTCCTTGAACGTTTTCAAATCCTTGAGAACATAGCTGTTCTCCAGTTTCTCCCTGTACATGGCAAGAACATTCGATGAGTAATCATTCCTTGCTTTCGCTTCTATTGCTGTCTCCCCCGCCAATATTCCTGAGAGGAAAGCATAGTTCATCCCCTGTAGTACCAGCCCGTTGCTGAACCCGAAACCGGCGGCATCGCCAACAATCATGTAGCCGTTGCCGAATATCTTGGGTACCATGTCAAGCCCCCCTTCGGGTATCATATGGGCACCGTATTCCGCCACAGTTCCGCCGTCGATGAGCGGTGCGATCGACGGATGTTCCTTGAACTGCTCAATTATGTCGTAGGTGTGAGTGACGCCATTCTCCCTGAGCTGTTCCATCGGTGAAACTATCCCGAGAGAGATGCTGTCCTTGTTCGTGTAGAAGAAGGCACCTACATTCAATTCCTGCAGGTTTCCCAATATGTACTCTGAAGCCATCCCCGATGTGGAAGACAGGTTGAACCTGTCCTCTATCTTTTGCGGGCTCAGTTTGATTATCTCTTTCACTCCAACGGAAACTTCCCAATCCTGCAGAGGCTCTCTCAGTCCTGCCTCTATTGCGAGTCTGGGGTTGATCCCTTCTGCTAGTATCACAACATTTGAAGTGATAATATCTCCCGATTCCACAACTCCAACTATATTGCCATCTTTCATTGCAAGTGATTCCACAGTTATTCCCGGAATGACAGTTGCACCAGCTTCCCTTGCCTTCTTCGCCATCCAAGGATCAAACTTTGACCGTAAGACCGTATAGCCAACCTTGTTCTCTTTGAAAATTTCTGTTTTGAAATCGATGACTATAGATGACTTTTCTGTTAGAAATCCGATTTTCTTGTCTTGAATAAATCGTTCAAGCGGAGCTTCGCTCTGCCACTTAGGTAGTATTTGGGATAGGTCATTTCCCCACAGGACTCCACCGGAGAGATTTTTGGCTCCGGGTGGATCGGATCGATCAACCAGCAAAACGCTTAACCCTTTGCTCGCCATCGTGATTGCTGCGGCCGAGCCAGCGTTTCCTGCACCAACAACTATAGCGTCATATTCTGGCATCGCTCCGAGAGCCTCTCAAAACTATTTACGTTTTCGATGATTTCACTAACATAAAAGAGTATAAAGGACATAATCATAACGTGCGAAAATGCCACCGTAGCACAGCCTGGTACGTGCGCGTGCTTGGTAAGCACGAGGTC
>JACWAC010000188.1 GCA_014874235.1 Thermoplasmatales archaeon | reverse complement strand
TCAGACTGTGTGAAAACGTTTATTTATAATATGGCTATTAGCTATATATGGCAAAGAAGGTGAACTTTCAGGTTTCGAACGTGATCACTGTCCGGGGTATAACAGGGTTCATGAAGAGGCGCGTAACTCCTTATGGCACGGGTGCGAAGGTGACCTGCCCCAAGGAATTTCTTGGCAAGACTACCTATCTCATAATCACGGACGAGAGATGGGATGATGGAAATGAGTGATAGAAGATACATAACTGGTATAGGCAGATCCCAGACTCTTCTGTTTCCTGATTCTCTCGATGAATATGTCGGGGAGGAGAACGAGGTGCGTTTCATAGATGCGTTTGTTGATAACCTTGATCTCGGGTTCCTGGGGTTCAGCCACTGCGAAGCCATTGAAACCGGAAGGCACTCATACGATCCTGCTGACATGCTCAAGCTCCTGATCTACGGATACCTCAACAGGATCAGGACTAGCAGAAAGCTGGAAGTGGAATGTTCCAGGAACGTGGAGGTCATATGGTTGATGAAAAAACTTGCACCCGATTTCTGGACAATAGCAGACTTCAGGAAGGATAACGTGAACGTCATAAAGAGTGTGTTCAGGGAATTCACTGTAGTGTGCAGCAGACTAGATCTGTTTGGGAGGGAACTTATAGGAATAGACGGAAGCAAATTCAGGGCAGTAAACAACAGGAAGCGCAACTTCAACTCCCAGACTGTTGAAATGAACATGAAGCGAGTGGACGAGAGGATAGACGGGTATCTAAGGGAACTGGATGAATCAGACAGGAACGAACCTAACAACGTGGAAAAGAAGACGTATCTGAGGGAGAAGATAGAGAAGATGAAGTCAAGGAGGGAGAAATACGAGGGCCTGAAGGAGAGGATGAGCAGGACAGGCGAGAGCGAAATATCGCTCACGGATGAAGACAGCAGGGCAATGAAATACGGTCAGGGAATAGACATATGCTACAACGTGCAGACCACGGTCGATTCAAAGCACCACATCATAGTGGACTACGACGTGACAAACGTTGCATCTGATATGAATCAGCTCTATCCTATGGCTAAGTCGACCAAGGATATTCTCAAGGCGGATAGCATTGAAGTTGTTGCCGATCTGGGCTACTCAGATTCCATGCAAATCAATGAGTGTGCTTCCGACGGAATAATACCTTTCATACCTGAAAGGAAAGGTGTAAGGGGTGATTCGAAGAGTATCGGCATTCCCACTCCAGACTTTTATGCAGAGAAATTTGTGTACGACAGGGGATCAGACAGGTACAGCTGTCCGGTAGGGAATATTCTTCATTTCAAGTACTGGATGATGAAATCAGGGAGGAAGACTGGAGTATACAAAACGGATTCGTGCAGGTCATGCCCTCATTTCATGAAGGGATGCACGATCAGCAGGAACGGAAGAACAATCTACAGATGGGAACACGAGGAAGTCATGGAAGAACTGAGAGCAAGGATGAAGACGGTGAAAGGAAGACGGATCATGAAGAGGAGGAAGGAGATCGTGGAGCATCCGTTCGGCACCATGAAGCGTGCCTTAAATCAGGGGTATTTTCTGTTGAAGGGACTGGGAAAAGTCAAGGGTGAGACTGGACTCACCATGCTTGCGTACAACATGAGAAGGGCGATAAACATACTGGGCGTAAATGCGTTGATCAAGGCAATGGCACCGGGAAACTCTTCTTCAGGTTGCGCAACGGCACAGACTTGACAGTCGGGAACAGTTGACGGCAAAATGCCGGGTATTCACAGAGAGAAAGCACTCAAACCGCCATTTATAAAAGATGCTAGATCACTGTCAACTGGATAAGCGAAGAAATGACTTTCCACACAGTCTGAATTGGCATGGATTACAAAATCAAAGAAGAAGAACGATAGGGTGGATAGCTTAA